>CP022705.1:0-307500 GCA_003491285.1 Methanobacterium sp. BRmetb2 | reverse complement strand
AATATACAAGTCTTAGAAGGAATGCACATAGCTCTTAGGTCAAGAATACGGGGTTATGGTTATGAAGTATTTATGAAAGACAGTATGAAAGACACTCCTGAAAATCGGCAGAAACTGGTGCAGTTCGTTGCTCAAGAAGTAGTTAAAGATGGTAGAATACCACACTTCAATAAAGAAGCTGTAAAAGAAATCATCAGAGAAGCTCAACGAAGAGCAGGTAAAAAAGATTCACTAACTCTATGTTTAAGAGATTTAGGTGGTTTGGTCCGGGCTGCAGGTGACATTGCAAAAGGAGAGGGCACAGAGTTTGTCGAGTTAAAACATGTTCTCAACGCTAAAAAACTTGCAAGGACCCTTGAACAACAGATTGCAGATCGTTACATTGTACAAAAAAAGAAATATAGGGTATTCAAATCAGAAGGAACAGAGATAGGGCGTGTCAATGGATTGGCCATAATTGGAGATAGAAGTGGTATTATACTTCCAATAGTTGCTGAAGCTGCTCCAGCTCAAAGTAAAGAAGAGGGAAGAATAATAGCCACGGGTAAATTAGGAGAAATTGCCAAGGAAGCTGTTCAAAACGTCAGTGCCCTAATAAAAAAACATACTGGAACCGATATTTCAAATTACGATATCCATATACAATTCCTACAAGCATATGAAGGAGTAGAAGGAGACAGTGCCAGTGTTTCTGTGGCTACTGCAGTAGTATCTGCCTTGGAAGAAATACCTATTGATCAATCAGTTGCACTAACTGGTTCATTGAGTATACGTGGTGATGTTCTCCCTGTAGGTGGAGTAACCGGTAAAATCGAAGCTGCTGCCGAGGCAGGGATCACAAAAGTTCTTATACCAAAATCAAACATTCATGATGTTCTGATTGAAAAGAGATATGAAGAAAAAATTGAAATAATACCAGTGGAAACACTTAGTGATGTCTTAAAACATGCTCTTATTGGTAAAGGTAAAAAAGGACTTTTAGAAAAGATGCAAAAAATCGGGGAAATTGTCCCTAAAGGCATTTTACAAAATCCCACAACCCACTAAAAAAATGAATGTTATTGGAAGGATTTATTCCTTTCAATTTGATTTTTTAATATTTTACTTTAATTAATAGAGATTTCTTTAATATTACATTATTAATATCACGATTTTAGTAGTTTATTTATATTTAAAGAAATAATAATCTCATATTATAACTTTAATTTGCACTAGTGATCTAAAATGAAATTGTTATTTATTGGGGCCAGACTATTTGATGATGTGGCATCTTACACAACAAAAAAAGGTATTACCAGCATTTTAACTGAATCTAATTCTTCTGCACCCAACATAGAACTTGCAGATGTTTTCTACTCAGTATCAAGAGGTATGACAGAACCAGCAGAAATTGCAATAAAAGAAGATGTTGATGCAGTAGTTCCTCTCATTGGTGTGGATAGACCATTAGTTGAGCTAGCAGAAATGAAGGAACATTTGGAAAAAAATTACGGTTTGCCGGTGGTGGCATCACCAGTAAATGCTGCAAAAACTTCAGTAAATAAACTTGAAACCAAAAAATTTCTTCTTGAGAATAATATACGAACTCCCCTCTATCAAAAAATATCCTGTGAAGATCTTAATGATGATAATAAAAATATTAATCTACCTGTTGTTTTAAAACCTTTTGAAGGGCAGGGTGGTAGTGGATTAAAAATTGTTCAATCTGAATCAGAATTTTCACAGTACTTCCAGAATTCCAACACAGTTATTGCTGAAGAATTTATTAAAGGCATTGAAATTTCAGTAGAAGTACTAAGATGGAATAATCAAAGCATACCATTAACCCCAGTTAATAAGGGAAAAACAACGATTGAAGGTTTACATCCTCTGGATAAAATTAAAACAGCCCCTACCTCAATTGAAGGTATGGATAATGATTATATCAGAGATATGGCACTAAAAATTACCAATCTTTTAGGTGCTGAGGGTAATACTGATGTGGATCTGATATTTGATCCGAAAACTAAAAATATTTATGTTTTAGAGATGAACACAAGACCTAGCGGGACCCGTTATATAACCACTGCCTGTTGTGATATCAATCCCATGCATGAATTAGTGGACATGGCATTAGGAGAATGGAAGGTCAATGATATCCAGGCTAGAATGAAGAGTTATTATGCAATGGAAATACCTGTTAAAAATCATGAGAAATTGGATAGTTTATCTGAAGATTTAATTATGAAAAAAGATTTTTCAAGTGGCAATTCATGGATTTTGCATGGTCCTCCTGCATTTAAGAGAATAACTATAAGAGATGAAAATGCCAAAAAAGCACTTGAAACCATGAAAAAAATGGGGATGAATTTTAAAATTAATAAGGAATTAGCTCTGAATAATTGTTAAAGGTGATAGATTGAATGTTTACTATACTGGTATTTACATATTTATTTTAACATTTTTAGCTTCAACATTTTTCACAGTTTTTGTAAGAAAGGTACTGAAAAATGCAGGAATCACAGACAGTCCTATTGTAACTGAGCATCAGCACAAAACAGGTACACCTACCATGGGTGGAATGGCCATATTATTGAGCATGCTCATAATTTCATGTATCTATTTCGGAAATAAAAACCTTATAATAACGTGCATGATGATGTTAACTGCAGGTATTATAGGCATGATGGATGATTTGATTGGACTTAAAACCAAAGAGGTTCAGGATATAATCCGAAATATCTACAAGGCCCCTATAAAAATTGGAAAATTGACTTTAAAAACTGGTGAAGAAGCACGAGTTGCTACTGAGAAGGCAAAAGAAGAACTTAAAAAATTCTTAGCTGAGAAAAAAGTGGAAATTATTGGAAAAGCTCCTATAAAAAATGAGGTAGAAGAAAGAGAGAAAATCTTTGCCCAGTTTTTAATTGCACTATTTCTAATAGTAACTGGAACAGTTAGTTACACTATTGGTGGGGTTAACTGGGGAATATTTGTAATTCCGCTGGTAATATTTGGTATAATAGGTGCAATAAATGCTATTAACCTTATTGATGGTATGGATGGTCTTGCTGCGGGAATAATGGCCATAGCATCTGCTGCATGTGGATTTATATTACTATTAAATGGAAATATTGCTTTTGCAGTTCCTTTTATAGCTATATCTGGAATATGCTGTGGATTTTTGGTTTTCAATAAGTATCCTGCAACCATATTTATGGGGGACACAGGTTCTTTTGCTTTAGGGGCAGGTTATGCCACTGCAGCTATTTTAGGAGATATAGTATATTTTGCAGTCATTGCTTTGGCGGTACCAATAATATCGGTAATAATAAGTCTTTTACATCGATCAAAGATTATAAAATTACCAGTTGAGCCTTTACATCATACCTTACATTACAAAGGCTTTTCTGAGAAGAAAATTACAGCCATCTACTGGATTTCTACTTTGATTATATGTATAACATTGATCTATTTTTACGGATTTTTCTAAGTGAATTAAAATGACAGAAATAAAAACATCCTTTGTAGCAGATAAGATCAATGGAGATTTAGTTGGTCCCGACAATAAAATAAGCGGCACATTTAATTTTTTAAATAGTGCATCTCCCGGAGACGCAGTTATACGTTACTGGATAGATGAAAACGGTATTAGAATTGCTGCTGAAAAGGAAGTTTCTTGTGTTATAACTGAAGACGCCCGTGGATCTGCAATAAAAGCTGCTGAAGATATTGGTATCTCTTTAATAACTGTTGAACGGATTGAAATTGCCAATGCATTTGCCCTTAAATGGGCTATTGACACTTTTGCCAAGGATTCTAAGAAAGTGGTTGTAACCGGTACCAATGGAAAATCTACAACGGCTCATTTACTTTATAATATATTAAACGAAGCGGGGTATTCTACATATTGTAATACTGATGCCCAATCAGAATTCAACACCCTAATTGATCCAATGGTATCTAAACAAATTGCAGAATATAATCAAGACATTGAATATTTAATAATTGAAGTTTCAGAGGTTCAAGGATTACCGGATCGTTTGATGGAAAATCATCCTTATATAATGACCCAGGCTATAAATCCAGATGTGGTGGTTGTAACAAATATCGCATTGGATCATGTAAATCTAGTAAATTCTATCCATGAAATGTTTACTGAAACTGCTGGTTCAGTTAAAGCGCTAGAAAATGGCTGTGCCGTACTTAATTCGCTTGATCCATTGGTTTATAAAATGAAAGATTTATTAAAACCAAGTAATAATTACATCTTCTTTGGGGAAGGGGAAATATCATCTAAAAAAGACGGCATTTATTATAAGGATAAATTATTAATTGAAGAAAAGATTTTACCATTTAAAAGTGAGCATTTTATTTATAACATCATGGCTGCTGTTGGAGCAGCAGTTGCATTAGGTGTTGATGATGAGATTATCAGAAAAGGAGTAGCTTCTTATCAAGCTCTTGACCGGAGATTTTCAATCCTCAACCAAAAACCTTTGATAATTGATGATTTTGCTCATAATCCAGAAGGAATCATAGCCACCATAAAAAACATAACATCCTTACCTAATGCTAATATTATAATCGTATCTGCCATAAGAGGTTCTAGAGGATGGGAGATTAATAAATTCAATGCAGATGCTCTGGTTGAAGGATTAAAAAGTAAAGGATTAAGTGATTCTGATTACAATTTAATCATTACCAGTAGTGTTGATGTAGTTGACAGTGCTAATCTGGTAACTGCAGATGAAAAGGATGTATACCTTAAAATATTGAGAAATGAGAATATAGATTTTGTATTTAAGGATAAACTATATGATGCAATTAAATATGCCATTTTATCTGCTAAAAGAGATGATATCATATTGTTAATTGGTGCACAGGGTATGGATCCAGCACAAAAAGTAGTTAAAGATGTTTTCAAAAATTTAGATTTATGAATATTGATTATAATTTATGTCTCATAATACTTTCATGGTAATTAATATTTAAAACATTGATTATAGTTAAAATCTTATTTAACCTAGTGCACAAACATTAAAATAATAGAATATTAAATACATGAAGAGAAAAGAATTCAAAATCACATAAATAAATAAAAGAAGCTAACATAAATTTGCTGATATTATATGTTTTTATGATTTCTAAGAATATTAATCAAGATCTAACTAGATAATAAGTAAGCTTCTTTATTTTTTTGAGTATGCATTATTATACAATAAGAGTACAATATATTGTAACTCATTAAATTTAGCTTTACAGAATTAATAGTAATCATAATTCATAGGAATTGATATCATTAACCGTTTAAAGAGTATAACAGGATTTTATTACGTTGAAAAAAATATTTAAGGATAAATAAAATGAAAAAAATAGGCTTAAACTCAAAATTAAAAAGGAAGATTATTAATAATACTTATAAAAAAGATAATCCATATTTAAAGACTTACTTTTTTGATAATATGAATTCTATTTTATTCAAACCAAAAAATAATGAGGAGTATTATACGGAGGAGAGAAAAAATGCTTCTTTTATCTTCTGAAGATGAGGTAAGAAAAAGAGAGGCTGGTCTTAAAATAATAAGATCAGAAATTTCTAAAAATGGAAGATCAAGTCTTTATGATTTGACAGGACTCGGCGGAGGATTTCCAATAAAAAAAGAAGATATGGAAATTCTGGAGACTTATGTAGGGCCAGCCATATTTAAGGAAAGACTAGAAGAATTAGGAAAAATACACCTTGGTGGAGAAAAAATATTAGCATTTAATCGGACCACTGCAGGTATACTGGCAACTATTCTTGCCCTAGTAAATAAAGGAGATGAAGTAGTACACTATCTTCAGAGGTCTCCATCACATCCGGCCACTCCCAGAAGCATAAAGTTGGTGGGAGGAACTTATAAAGAATTTGATAACATTGACGAATTTACTATTTCCGATAAAACATCTCTAGTAATGCTCACTGGTTCAACCATGGATCATGATATAATTGAGAAAGAAGACTTCATTAAAGTAGTTGAAATAGCCAAATCAAAAGATATTCCCGTCTTTGTTGATGATGCATCTGGTGCACGACTGAGAACGATAATATATAATCAGCCCCGGGCATTGGATATGGGTGCAGATATTGTAATTACCAGTACATATAAATTGATGAACGGCCCCCGTGGAGGTATTATGGCTGGTAAAAAGGATTATATCCAAAAAATAAAATCAAAAGCCTATGAATTCGGATTAGAAGCACAACCTCCAATTATAGCAGGGATGATGCGTGCTTTGGAAGATTTCACTCCAGAAAAAATGCTTCAGGGATTTGAAAAGAAAAAAGATATCTTCCAATCTTTAAACCAAGAATTCAGCAATATAAAAGAAACACCTACAGGTATTATGCTGACTGCTAATGGTCTAATGGATGAATTGCGTATTAGAAATATTAAAACAGATTTATCCCACCAGGACGTGGCTTGTATCTTTGCCATGCTTCTTTTAAGAGATTTTAAAATAGTTACAATCGCAGCATTAGGAATGCCTGGCTGTTCTCCCACTATAAGGATAGATCTTGCTTCTAAAGATGCAGAAAGAGTAAATGATGATTATATCAGAAATGCTTGGACTGAAACATTTTCTAATCTTACAAAAATAATTAATAATGTTACTGAATGTGAAAAAGTTTTATATGATTAAGTTCATTTAAATTAATAGATAAAATCTTTACATGCACTGTATTTTTTTATGAAATTAAAGAATTTCGAAGTAGATAAGACAGTATAATAAATTTTTATTAGAAATATAATATGCAGAATAATTTTTGTAAGAAATTAGATATTGTAATAAATCATTATAAAAAATTAAATATTTTGATTGATCTTTATAAGAAAAACATGATAACCAATTTTATAATAATAGATGAGGCCAATTAATGAGATGTATTGTTATTGGTGCTGGAAATGCAGGACGACCTGCTGCAAAAATATTAAATTATACTGGCACAGATGTGGTGGTCACTGACCAGAAATCAATAGATGATTTTCCAGATGATGTGAAAACTATTTTATTTAAAATGGAAGAAAGTGGTATTGAACTCAGATTAGGTTCTGATTCACTGCAAAATTTTTCAGATTTTGATTTAGCATATATTTCTCCCACAGTACCTGAAAATTCTCCCATAAAAAAACAGTTAATTGAATATAATATAAAAATAGTTAATGATCAGGATATTGGAGAGTTAATTGATAATGAAATTAACATCGACGTAATTGGAATAACTGGATCTGTTGGTAAAACCAGCACGACACTGATCATATCTGAAATGTTTAAGGCAGCCGGTTTTAAGGTATGGACTTGCTCTTCACAGATGGCCGATCTTTTAAGTGAAGTTATAATTGATGGAATTATTCAGGGACATCATAAGGAAAATGATATAGCTATACTGGAACTTCCCCATGGAACTTTACGTTTACTCTCAAAACTGAAAGTTAAGGTTGGTGTTATTACCAATATTTATCCAGAACACTTAACAGAATTTGAATGGTCCATGAAAAAATATGTGGAACGAAAAAGCCTAATATTGGACATGTGCGAGAATTTGGTGGTAAATACTCAATGTATTGAATTTATGGATAAATTAACTCACTATAATAATATAACTTGGTACTGCACCAGTGATTCTAAAATAAAAAATCTTTGCAATGTTTATGGGGAATTAAATGATTCTAAACTTAACATAAAATATGAAAGTTCTGATTTTAAAGGCGAATTTGAAACAGATTTCAAATTATTTTTATACTATGTTGAAAATGCGGTAGGTGCCGCTACTACTGCTTTAAAATATGGATTGGGTGAAGGTAGTGTTCGACTGGCGTTAAGCAGTTTTAATGGAGTTCCTGGTCGCATGGAATATTTAGGTAATTATTGCGATCGAGAAGTATATCTAGATGCAGCGCATTTACCAGAAGTACTTCAAACCAGTCTAGAATTTTTTAATGGAAAGCCGTTGGTTATTGTAATTGATAACCCAGATGGAATTACTGTTAGAGATAAAATAACTATAGGAAAAATCCTTGGAAACCACAGTAAAGCCATAATTGCCAGTGGTTATAATGAAAGTATCAAAAAATTAGACATGAACGCAGCAGAAGAAGTTTTAAAAGGAGCTCAAGATTCTGATTCTGTTAAAGTTGCAGTGGAAGATATGAAGACTGCTGCTGAATTGTCAGTTAAATATTCTAATTCAGGGGATATTATTTTACATGTAGGACCTGGAGCCATCAGTGCGTATGAACAGGTCAAACAGTCAATGATCAATGGAATCAGGGATGGATGTGCTAAACATGGATGAATTGTTTGGTGTTATAGGAATTTGTGGTGCAACAGGTAATTTGACGGCCCGGGTAATAATGGATAACGGTTCTAAAGTAAGGGGAACTGATGTAAAGTCCCGCGAAGTATGTGATTATATTTACACTCTAAATAAATATGATGTCGAATTATATTTTAAAGAACATCCAGACTCTTTTTTTGATTTATTAGATTATGTGATACCTCCTATAAGCCTATCAAAATCTTCTGAATTATTTAAAAAAATTCAAAAACATGTAGAAAAGTCTGATGGAATTAATAAAACTAAAATAATCAGTGTTGAAGACATATTGGAAATGTTCAAACCTGAAAAACCCGTTTTGTTTGTTACGGGCACTAATGGGAAGACAACTACAGTTACTCTTCTAAAACATATATGTAAATATTCTGGATTGAAACCAGCAGAGCATAATTTTAAAAATTTACAAGGAAATGCAGAATACATTCCTCCCTTACAGGCCCGTCTAAAAGGTGATGTAGCAGTTCTTGAAACCGGAATCATGGGAAATGAAGGGGATTTACAGTTTATAATTGATAGATGTAATCCTTCATCAGGTATTATAACTAATATAACCCCGGATCACTTAGCTGGTGTTCGAAATTTTTTAGATTATGCTAAGGTTAAAGGAGAGTTAGTAGAATACCTTCAGGGTAAGCAATTAATAATTAATGCTGATGATCCTACCCTCATGGGTCTGGTGGAATCTTTAAGTTACCATGGCGATCTTATAACCTTTGGGATTGATTATGAATTTACACATGAAAACATGAAAACATGTTGGTGTGGCCAAGACATTAAATTAGATGAGACCATTGCTGGAGTGGGATATTATAACTGTAAATGCGGTATTCAAAGGCCCGAACCAATGTACCTTGCAACTGATATTAAAAAGAGAAGTTTCACCCTGAAATGTCCGGATAAAAACCTAAATATTCATTTAAATATATTGGGTTTGCACAATGTTTACAATGCTATGGGTGCCATTATTGCAGCGAGGGAATTCTTTAAAATTTCTGATGAAGATATAGTTAAGGCAGTTAAAATATTTGAAGGAGTGCCTGGACGTTTAGAATATGTTAAAAATTTCCAGGGAAAAGATATAATTATTGATTACGGACATAATCCTTATGGAGTACAAACTGTGCTTCAAGAATTGAGTAAGATTTATATAGGTAAAAAAATTGCAGCTGTAATAACCATTGCCTCAGAATCTGGAAGTTCGGGAGATGTGGATATTTTAGAAAGAGCATTAAATCTGGTTGATTATGTAATTCCTGCTTCTTTCTATAGTAGAAAAGCAGCACTACAGTTTGATTCAAATTCTAAGATAGTATTCACTGATAAAGTTCCAAAAGAGTTCAGAAAAGGTCTTTTAGGTGCAACACCAGAACATGTAGTTGAAGGATTGAAAAAATCGATAGAAACTGATGCTGATATTGTTGTATGTCTTGGTGAAGCTGCATTTAAATCTAAAGATTATATTAAATCATTTTTGGGTCAAGATTAATTTTTAATAGTATTATGACTTTTAAAATGCTAAATAAAATAGTAAACTATTTATTTATTAAATTAAATTTTTATAGGTGTTTAAATAAATTTACATTGAAAACGGTGTAAAAAATGTTTATTAAAATAAGAAGAGATACGCTAATTATTCTCATACTGGCATTCATGCTGATTGTTTCAGGTAGACTTATGACTTATGTAGCTTACGCTTCATCTACTGAAACACCAGAGGGTGTCCCCATTGCAGGAGTGATAATTAAGGGTAATGATATAGTTCCTACCGATTCGATTAGGGCCAATGTAGCTGCATCTGGATTTAGACCTGGAAGTTATATTGATGGCGATACATTGGTTACGTCAAAGCGTAGTTTACCCTTAAGTGAGGCCATAGCAACTGCCGAACAATTTGCTATGCGTACCACTATTTCTGGGACAAGGATAGCTCCAATTGCAGCGGCAGATGTAAAAGTTGATACAAAAACTGGTATAGTAACCATAAATGTTATTGAAGATTTCGCTACAGCAGATGTTAAGGGGGGAGGCTATTGAAAAAGGTTTTAGTATTAATAGTCACCCTTATAATGTTTATGAGCACGTCTGCAGCAACCATGAACTGTGTAATTATTACTGATCCTACTGGTAAGGATCCTAATGGTGCTGCGGCAGGGAGTATGTCTTTTGCTCCTAACATGTTTTCTGTGACATTTTTAGAGTCAAAAGAAAATCATTTTGCGGTTTTATCTGGTGGGGAAGGTAACACTACTCCAAGACTTAAAGCTATAGTTGAGACTTTAAGAAGATTGGAATCTGGATCTTCAATTTCTGAAGCTGCTAATGCTGCAAACTCATTTTCAGGGATTCGTATAATGACTGGATCCCCCACAGGAGGTGCAGCTGTAGGTGGATCATTTGATGTTTATGTGGTTGAAGTATCTGATGATGGTGTGATAACTGTAACACCCCATTCCGGAGGTTTGGCAGTTTTAGAACCTGGAACAAAAGGAGCTATAATTCACCTGAGAAACACTCATGGAAATCCACAATATGGAACTGCTGAAAGTGTCCGTAAAGAAACTGCAGTAATGATCGGTAAAATGATAAGGGATGGTTATCCGGCCACTGAAATCATGAGCGAAGTATTTGGTAAAGTTTCTAATGAAGCTGGTGAGAAATATGGTGGGGGTGCAGTTAACCTTGTTTCAAGTGTAAGTACTGGGGACATGTTCACTCCACAAAAAGTTAATGAAACCGGATTTCCTATGAACGAACCATACCGTAAAGTATGTCCAGAAGACGGGTGGGGTATTGGTTTTCCATCTGCTGAAAACTACATGACCTGTCCAATAGATGGAACACCTCTGAAAACAGTTTATGCATACGAAGCTCTAGGAGATGCCATAACAGTTACTCCAGAGAGTGTGGTTGTCTCAGTTTATGGAACCGATGAATCAGGAGTAGTTCAAACTACCAGTGAAATAGTCAAAGCATCGGTTAAAAAGGATGGTTACAATGTCAATGAAATAGCAAACGACATCAATCGAGGTATTGATAATGGGCTTCTAGTGGGTGTAAACTATGTTGAACCCAAAGATATCAATGTAAAACAGAGTTCAAGAGCAGTTGGAGTTTATTTTGATCCATTACCAGGCGATCGAACATCTCCCCCATGGAATCTTCCTATAAGTTCTGGAATAATTGACATTGTAGGAAATATGCAAACTGCTATAGGATTTGTTTTGGTGCTACTGGTTCTATTTAGAAGTACACTGATCACCTCATTTCTAAAATAGAGGTTATAAAATGGCGTTAATACTTATACGGGCTTTGAATAAATCAAAGCTCTTAAATTCTATTTCTGATATTGAAAGGCATGCTAATTTAAAAGTAATAGGTAAGCCCAAATTGATTATATCAGAAAAAGCGGATGAAATTGCAGAGAAAATTTTAAAACAAAAATTGAGAACAGAATCCAGGATATCTGCACTTGTAATTGTAAAAGCAGATACAACCAAAAGCATAATGCATATAAAAAAGATACATCCTCCTGCACATTTAACTGTAATCAGTGAGGAATATGAAGATTTTAACGATTTAAAGATTCTTTTTGATCATGCTAAGGAATTGGAAGGTTATTATTCTCCCAAAAAGAATAAAAAAAGAAGATAATTATTAAATATTTTTTTGTTTAAATTAAATTTCATTTTTATATATGTTAAAAAAAGGTGGATTTGTGGAGATAAGAAAATTACCTTTTCTTTATTCTTGCAATATCTCCTATAGTGGATCCACGTATATTTGAGGCCTTAAATTCCTCGCTCTGAGTATCTTCAATTTTTTCTACAATGGAAATTTTTAGACTGTTTTCTAATTTCTTAGCCAATTTTATATCTGGAATCATTTTTCCAGATTCAATTCTGTTAATTACTGAAACCTTTTCATAGATTTTTTCGGCCAAATCTTCTCTTGACCATCTTTTTTTTTCTCGAGCTTCTCTAACAATTCTATTAAAATCTTCATGAACCTCATAACTAGGTTCTTTTCTTATTGGTGGCCTTCGACTACCTCTAGGTTTTCTAGGCTTCGCTGGTTCTCTTTGTATTTTACCGAATTTCGCACATTCATTACAGGCGTACATAACTGATCCTTCAATTTTTGTGCGCATTGGTTTTCCAATTATATTTTTTCCACATATCTCGCATCTCATGACGATCCCTTAAAAATTTCTCATTATATAATTTATACCTCAATATTTAAATATTATCAAAAACAAGATAGTAACGATATAATTTAAATAGGAGTGATCTAGGATCATGGAAAATACCTCCAATACTGCATTAAAAAAAATAGAAGATTTAAAAAAGGAAATTAGGATTCTTAAAGAGGAAAACACTAAAACCAAGCGGAACCTAATGTGGAAATTAAGAAAACTTGAAAAAGATAAAGTTTTAATAGAAAATGAAAAAATTAGGTTAGATAGAGAAGTTAAATCTCTTCGAGGAGAAGTAGAAAGATTTAGATCTCCACCATTGGTAATCGCTACTATAACTGAGGTTTTAGAAGATGGAAGAATTGCTGTAAAAAGTAGTACTGGCCCACATTTTGTCATAGGCTATTCAAGATTTTTAGATGAAGATTTATTAGAGCCCGGTGCAAGGGTGGCTTTGAACCAACAAACATTCAGCATAGTTGATGTTTTACCATCAGAGAAGGATCCTATTGTTACTGGCATGGAGGTTGACGAAAAACCTGATGTTTCTTACGAACAGATAGGTGGATTACGTGAACAGGTAGTAGAGGTAAAAGAAACTGTTGAATTACCTTTAAAGAAACCAGAATTATTTGAAAATATTGGAATTGAACCTCCAAAAGGTGTACTTTTATACGGGCCTCCTGGAACAGGTAAAACACTTCTTGGAAAGGCAGTTGCCCATGAAACTAATGCAACTTTCATAAAAATTGTAGCATCAGAATTTGTGAAAAAATACATAGGTGAAGGTGCCCGGTTGGTTCGAGGAGTATTTGAATTAGCTAAGGAAAAAGCACCCAGCATAATATTCATAGATGAAATTGATGCTATTGCTGCTAAGAGACTTAAAAGCTCAACTAGTGGTGATAGAGAAGTTCAAAGGACTTTAATGCAATTATTAGCAGAAATGGATGGATTTGAAGCAAGGGGTAATGTTGGAATTGTTGCAGCGACCAACAGGCCAGATATTCTTGACCCGGCATTACTTAGACCTGGTCGATTTGACCGTTTCATAGAAGTTCCTATCCCTAATGAAGAGGGAAGATTAGAGATTCTCAAAATTCATACAAAAACAATGTCTTTAGACGAAGATGTAGATAAAGAACTTATTGCATCCATTACTGAAGGTGCTTCTGGTGCTGATGTTAAAGCCATATGTACTGAAGCGGGAATGTTCGCAATAAGGGAAGAAAGGGACATTGTTACTATGAACGATTTCATGGACGCTGTTGATAAGATAGTAGGCATGGAAAGTGAAGAAGAATTTAAGAGAGAATCTGGTGTAATGTTTGGATAATTACACAGGTTTTATCTAGACTCCAGAATAAATCTATAAGTGGCAATGCAATATGCCACGAACATTTTTTATTTTTAAAATATTTTTAGCCGATGATGAACCCTATGAGCTCTGATTTGTGATGAATGATGGGCGATCTGAGGCTATTTTAAACTTTTTTTAGAATATATCCTTTTATTATAAGCTAATTCAAGTTAAAAAGAGTAACCATTAACTTTAAATTAAATCAAAAAAATCTCCTAAAACTACTTTTTTATCAGTTTGGATGAATTTGGGAATTTTTCCAATGGTACCTGCAGACTCTCCAACTATAACCATTGCACCTCTCATATATTCCCGATAATTATCTGCAAAATCCAGACAGTTCTGTACGGCATCATGGTCTTGTTCTGCCTGTGCTTCATTAGCAATAGATGTGGCCAGAGCATCGGCTATACTTGCTTCATCTGCAAAAATAGTAACAGAATCTGCTCTGCCAAAACTTATAGAATGACCAACAGTTCCAGAAGATGTACAGATCCCCATGGGCGTTTGGTGGGATTTTATTTTAAATCCAATTTTCCCAGAAAGTGATGATGAACCCGCGTATAGGCCAATAACAACATTTTTATCGGTTTTAAGAGAAATATCCCCACCATTATCAACTATTACATATTCAGAATCCTTATTTAGAAGATAATTCATACTAAACTGAGCTATAGTTCCTGCCACAGCAGCCATAGGCCCGGTTTTAGCTATTTGCCCTGATTTTAACATCACTTTTGCAATTAAAGGTCCGTCAAAAATGTTTAATGGTTCTAAACTTGTTAAAAATTCTGGATTTCTTCTGATAAAATCTTTAAGCATTATTCTAAGTTTGAAAATGTAATCAGTCAGTCCAGTTGGCTTAATGTCAGTTTTTAACTGTATTTTTGTTTCATGAATTTCTATCTTCTTATTAATCATCATATTCATTTAGTTGGTTCTACATAAAATATTTAGATTAGTAAAAGAAAATTTAATTTTCATTTATTTGATTTTACAAAAAATTATTTAGATAAGTAAAAGAAAATTTAACCAGTGATTTAATATGATGGGCAGAGACAATACAGAATATCACACCAGAGAAAAGGTCTTATTTGAAACAAAACCGAATTTCTTTATAGGAGCAAAATCTGCGCTTATTAAAGTTATAGTAATAATTCTAATACTATATTTTTCAGGAACAATTATTCAACTGGCAGCAAGGCTTCAAAACTATATTATAAACATGATCCAAATACCTCTTGTAGAGTGGGTAACCTTAATAATTTATCTTATAATATTTTTACTAGTTATATGGAGTATATGGAATCTTATTTCATGGAATAACACAATTTACAGGTTAACAAATTACAGAGTTGTAGTTAAAAAAGGATTAATCAGAAAAAATAAAGCATTTATTCATTATGAGAAAATTCAAGACATTAATATAAGCCAAAGTATTATGGAAAAAATATTTTCCAGTGGAGATATTGAAATATTTGGTGGACATGAACAGACCAGAATAATACTGGAAAATGTACCAACTCCTGACAAGGTTGAGAATATGATTAATGATTTAATTGAGGGAGACTACTACGGATTTGAAGATGAACCTCCCCAAAAAGACGAAATTCACCAAGAGACGAAAACTAAACCTAAATCACAAAGACCTATAACCGAACGTCATTCTGAAAAGTTTAAGAGATAAATAATGAAAAAGAGTTAATCAAATTACCTAAAAATTTATTTATCCTAGTTTTAAGTTAGTTTAATGTTCCAATTTTAATTTATCTTAAGAAACAATATTTATATTTTAAAAACTTAAATTAAAGCATATTATACCATTAATTGGATAAGGTATCATGACTGACAATAATGTGGATTACGATGTAATTGTTGTGGGCGGAGGTCCGGTTGGTTCCACTTTTGCCAGATATATGGCAGAAAAAAATTATAGGGTGGCTATTTTAGATAAAAAGAATAAAATAGGAGTTCCACTACAATGTGCTGGATTGTTGGGAAGCAAAATTAAAGAAGTGAATATTTTACCCCAACATGTAATTATAAACAAGGTTTACGGTGCTTATTTGCATTCTCCTTCAGATAATACTCTTTTAGTTAGAAAAAAAGATCCTGCAGCATATGTATTGGATAGAGTTGCTTATGATCAATTTTTAGTTCAATCAGCACTTGATAAAGGCTGTGAACTGTTATTAGGCCACAGAGTTTTTGATGTTGACTTTGAAAAAGGAGAATTACAAGTCAAATATAAAAATCAGGTTAAAAAGTTAAAAGCCAAAGTTATAATTGGTGCCGGTGGCCATGCTTCAGCCATATCTAGTTATATTAATCAACCACCAAAAACATTTGAAGCTGTTCAATATTTAGTGGATATGGATCAACCAATTTTAAACCCAGATCATGTACACTTATATGTAAATTCAAGCATATCTCCAGGTTTCATCTGGATGATACCGTTATCTGATTCCCTGGTCAGAATTGGTTTATTTTCACGATTTGACTATCACAAGATGAACAGGATCCTGAAGGATTTTATTGATAAAAATGTCAAATTTAAAAAATCAAAAGTCTTAAAGAAATATCACGGTTTCATACCCATATACGACCCTAAAAAGAAGCTGGTTAAAGATAGAGTTATTCTTTTAGGAGATGCGGCTGCGCAAGTAAAACCTACCACTGGTGGTGGTTTATTGATTGGATTTGAATGTGCTAAAATTGCTTCAGATGTCACTACCAAAGCTCTTGAACAGGATGATATTCAACTTTTAAACGATTACGAACGTATATGCAAAAAGAAGTTTGGGAGAGAACTAAATGTCCAGCTTCAAATACAGAAAACTTTTGAATTGATGAAAGACAGTGAACTTGATTCAATGTTTCTAAAACTTAAAAATGAAGGTGCTGAACAAATAATTTCAGAATACGGCGACATGGACACCCAGTCTCCTTTGATAAAAGAGATGATAAAGGGCGGAATAATATTTTCAGTGCTTCCTAAAGTTTTATTCAGGAGGATAAGTAAATTATGGAAATCTACATAATTTTGTCCCGTGAAAATATAACTCTGCCTAAATCAGAAGTTATTGCTGTTCTTGAATCTGAAGGAATTAATTATCACATAAAAAATGATTTGGATGGAATTTTAATTCTTGAAATTCCAGACAATAAAAATTATATTGAGGTTCTAGGTAGAAGATTGGGATATGTGCATGAAATAGTGGAAAAACTCTTTGAAACAGATATTAAAAATCTTTATTCTGAATTTGAAAAATTTCCATGGAAAGAACACATAAAGAAAGATTATGCAATTCGAGTCAAAAAAATCAATTATTCTGGTATTATTGATTCTCAAAAAATTGAACGGGATATGGGAAGGTTAACAGGAGCTGCTTTAGATGAAGCAAAGGTAAATCTAAAAAATCCTGAGACATTTATAAGAGCAACTTTCACTGATGAGAAAATTTTGGTAGGAATTAGGAAAGTAAAAGTTGATAAAAAACATTTCTTTAATTTGAAACCACATAAAAGACCTTTTTTTTATCCAGGTTCTATGAGTCCTAAATTGGCCCGGTGTATGGTGAATCTTTCAAGAATCACACAAGGGGATACACTTCTTGATCCTTTCTGTGGAACTGGCGGAATATTAATTGAAGCAGGTATTATAGGGGCCAGGATTTTAGGGGTGGATATAGATGAAAAAATGGTTAAAGGTACTATTGAAAACCTTGATGCTTGCGGGATAAAAAATTATAATATTATTCAGGGGGATGCCAGGGATATTGAACTGGAAGGATTTGTAGATTCTATTGTAACTGATCCTCCTTATGGTATATCTGCTTCAACAGCAGGTGAGGAAAGTAAAAAGCTGTATATAGGGGCGCTTTTAAACATGCAGAGTTTACTTAAAATTAAGGGCCGTTTATGCTTAGCCACTCCTCATTATATTGATATTAATGATTTAATAAGAGATACTAAGTTTAAAATTAAAGAAAGACATGAAATAAGAATGCATAAAAGTTTAACCAGGATAATTACAGTTTTACAAAAAATAGAATAGAAATGTTTAGTTCTATTTAAAAAATCTGAATAAGATCAACTACTCCAATTCAATTAACTTTTTTTGGAAAACAAGAATTTTAGGATTAATTGTATATTATTTAGAATTAAATAATTAGATATACTGTGAACTACATTATCTAAATTCACAAGACTTAATAATTATATCAAAATTTGAGAGGGGAATTTTGTGGCAGTAAGAATTTTTGACACTACACTAAGAGATGGAGAACAAACTCCAGGAGTTTCATTAACTCCTGATGAAAAACTGAGAATAGCCATGAAATTAGATGAATTAGGTGTAAATGTTATTGAGGCAGGTTCTGCAATCACTTCAGAAGGTGAAAGACTAGGAATCAAAAAAATAGTTTCTGAAGGATTAGATACAGAGATATGCAGTTTTACCCGAGCAGTTAAGGTTGATATTGATGCGGCTTTGGAATGTGGAGTTGACAGCATACATCTCGTTGTTCCGACGTCTGACCTACATATTGAACACAAATTAAATAAAACTCGAGACCAAGTTAAACAATTTGCAGTGGACTGTACAGAATATGCAGTTGATCATGGTTTACTGGTTGAATTATCAGCGGAAGATTCAACTAGGAGTGACATTGAATATTTAACAGAAGTTTTCAAGGAAGGAATAAATGCAGGTGCACATAGAATATGTGCCTGTGATACAGTGGGAATGCTCACCCCAGAAACAGCCACAAAATTTTATGATAGATTAAGTAAACTGGGCGTACCCTTAAGTGTGCACTGCCATAACGATTTTGGACTAGCAGTAGCTAATACTCTCTCTGGTTTAAGGGCTGGGGCAACACAGGCCCATGTTACAGTAAACGGTATTGGGGAACGGGCAGGAAATGCATCCCTAGAAGAAGTAGTGGTTGCCCTATATTCACTTTATGATCAAAAAACCGATATAAATATAAAAATGCTTTATGAAATCTCTAAAATGGTGGCCCGAATGACTGGTGTTTATCTGCAGCCAAACAAGGCCATTGTAGGTGAAAATGCATTTGCCCATGAATCAGGAATCCATGCAGATGGAGTAATTAAAAAAGCAGAAACTTATGAACCTATAACGCCGGAGTTAGTTGGGCACAAACGAAGATTTGTCATGGGTAAACATATTGGAACGCACATCCTTAAAAAAAGGCTTCAAGAATCGGGTTTACGTGTAGATAATGAAAAACTTGAACAAATTTTCCAGCGAGTAAAAATATTGGGTGATAAAGGAAAATGCGTAACTGATGTTGACCTGCAAGCTATAGCAGAAGATGTTCTAGGAATTCTTCCAGAGAAGGCGGTGGAACTGGAAGAGTTGACCATAGTTTCTGGGAACAAAGTCACACCCACAGCATCTGTGAAACTCAACATTGATCAAAATGAAATAGTTGAAGCAGGTATTGGTTTAGGGCCAGTAGATGCGGCTATTGTTGCCATAAAAAAGGGTATAAAAGATGTTGCTGACATAAAATTGGAAGAATATCACGTAGACGCTATAACCGGAGGTACAGATGCTCTAATTGATGTTATTGTTAAACTTAGACTGGGAGATAAAGTGGTAAGTGCCCGGAGTACCCAGCCGGACATCATCATGGCCAGTGTAGAAGCATTTCTAAGCGGAATTAATCGGATACTAGCTGAAGAAGACTTAAAAAAATCGGAATAGATCATTTTTCTTTCCTATACCTTTTCTTTATTCAATACAAATATTTGATCAGTTCTTTACTGCTATTTAAAGGTGTAACAATGGAAAACAATATACAAATTGTTGGATTTAAATTCAAAGTGGACAATTTAGATTATTTATTAAAAACAAGCAATGAATTAAGTGCTAAATATTATATAAATCCATCAAAAATGTATGCATTACAACTTTTAAATGCTGATGCTATTGCCGGTTATGATCACATATTAAATGCAGTTATACATGCAATTAACGCTTTTGAAAGAGGAGAGAATATAGCCAAGGATTTGGGATTGGAAATATGTTTGAGGGCATCATTGCAGCGGCAAATTTCAAAAGCATTAACTATTATGGGGTTAAAAAAAGGAGAAATGAACATTTGTGCGGTTTCAGTTAATTGCAATGAAAAAATAATCGATGCTTTGGAAGAAATTTTAGGCAACCGAGATAATAGCGTTATAGATCCAGACATGGACAAATTAAAAGAAATTTATGACATATCTGAAACAGAACTTGAAATTTATGGATCTATAGAAAATTTAATGATAGAAAAAACAGCTATGTTAATATTGGAAGTATAAATTCATAGAAGCACTGGCTAATAACCATTACTAATTTTTTTTATATGATGCATTTTTTAATGTTTATAATCATTGCCTTAACTATTTCAGGTTTTAAACATCTCACATCCAGATTTTTAAGTTCAATACACACTGCATTTGATAATGTTCTATTATAATCCGGACAAACAGTGATTATTCGGCGATTTTCAGCTTTTATAATTTGTCGAAGTTTATATCCTACATTTTTTGGATTATCCACTTTTAGAGCTAAAACAACTCCTCTTTTATCCTGATGAAGAGCATTATTAAATTCATTCTTCATTTTCTGACAGGCTTTAATAGTTTCTTTAAGAATACGTGGAGCCAGATTTATTTCTTCATAAATACCAGCAGCTGTAATATGATCAGCTTTGACCGAGTTTAAAACAGTTTTAGCCTTTTTAAGAAGATAATTATCATTTGTAGATATGAAACCACCATTTCCAACATTAACTATCTTGGGAGAACCAGTAGATGCAATAATAACATGAGCGTGTTCACCGTTAGCTAACTTTTTTTTGGGATCTCCTAAAGCTCCTGATGCATCTTCCACTAAAATCACTTTTCTATCATCACATACTTCAAATAGATCTTTCATTGGTTGTTCTGCAATATATCCAGCAAAACTAGTTAAAAATAATGCACCTGGCTGGTGGATGTCAATGTACTGGTCTAAAACTTCCAAGTCAATAACACCGCTATTGGTAGGTATAGAAACTGTTTGCAAATCCATCAAATCTGCCATAGTCTTAAAACCGATCCACCCTCCCTCATCAGGTATTAATACCTTATTTTGGAGGGTGCTCATCACTGCCATAATTCCTGAGTTACCACTGTTAACCAATCGAACAGAATCATGATTAATGTAATGGCTTATTTTCTCCTGGGTTTTATTTATCTGTTCACCTGTTCTTTTACTGGTTCTAAGTGCCTTTGAAGCTTCACACATGGCCTTAATGGTTTGTGATGATGGTTTTTTATAGTATAATTGCAATGATATCACATCTTAATTAGCATACCTTCTATTTTACTCTACTCTTTTTAATTCAACTACAATTATTTGAGGACGTGCAAAGAATCTTACAGGTAGTATGACCGTTCCTAATCCATTACTTATTATTAAAGTGGTGTTATTATATTTTTGAACTCCTGTTAAGTATTTTTGTCCATAGTCTGATCTAGGAACTGGCGCCCAGAACCCAAACAGGGTGACCTGTCCTCCATGGGTATGTCCAGTAAGAACTAGATCCACAAGGTTTTGATCTATTTGTGGAAAATAATCAGGGTTATGGGTTAGGAATATTACAAAATCTTCTGCTTTAGAATCCCCCAAAGCGGTTTTAGGGTATTGGTAGCCATTATTATAATCACCCACCCCACACACTCTGATTTTTGATCCGTTTATATCGATCCAAGTTCCTGTATTTCCTATATACGTAATGGTTGATTCGTTAAATCTTTTAAGAGTAAAATACTGGGGGTCGTTGTTACCTAAAACGCCATATACTCCTAGTGGAGCTTTAAGTTTCTCTAAAGAATCAAATACTGGATCAATATATTCATCTTCCCGGTCAACGTAATCTCCTCCTAATAAAATCATATCAGGTTTCATGGCGTTTACTTGTTTTACAATACCATCAACTCTTTCCTGACTATAGAATGGTCCGGCATGAATATCAGCTAGATAAACTATTTTTTTACCATCAAATTCCGGAGGTATTTGATTTGATTCTAGGATCACTTCTTTGGTTTCGATCCAGTAAGGTTCTATGAACATGTATCCTATGATTAGAACTACTACAAGGAGAGTGAATAAATAAATTTTTTTCATACAAATCTCTCAAAAATCTATTATTTAACCTCTGTTTTAATTTGAAAAAGATTGAACAGGGTAAAATTCACGAAATATATAAATATTATATATTCAATATTGAATTATATAAAGAATGGGTTTATGAAGAATTTTTAACATGATAATCATTTTGGCTCATATTCCAAAAATTTCTAAAAAAATATAGTAAATCTAAAACAGGAGTCATCAGATGATCTATTTAATCATTACGATATTTGGAGCGTTTTTGATTATAGCAGGAATTTATGCTATGACTTTTGGTTTTGATACTCCTCCTAATTTTTTGTTTTTCTTTTTAGGACTTTGTGCAGCTGTTCTTGGATTCGTTTTATTGATCATTTTTGCCCCCCATATTAGTTTTTCTTCAAAATCTAAACCTATATCTTTGAGGAAGCGAGAAGATTCTTATTCCCAACCTAAAAGAGTATCTTTGAGTAAAAGAGATGATTTCAGTTCAAAACCTAAAAAAAGATCGAAAAAAGGCATTATAGTTATTTCCTTATTAATTCTTATTATAGGAGTAGGCGTTCTAGGTTTAAATTTTAATGATAATGTTCAAGCGGATGTGTTGAGTGGAGAACATAAAATCTTAGTTTTGTCTGCTGATCCATCAGAACCTAGACCCGGTATGGGTGCTGTAGATATGGCATTTGTTTTTACATTGAAAGATGGTGATATAACTAATATTACTTCTATTTATCCCCATAAAATGGCACATCCAACTGAAGCTGCACCTTTAGAGGTTCAAAAGCAAGGAGTTAGTAAAATGTTATTACACGATTCCTTATGGTATAATGACACTGATAGAGGGGCCAGGTATGCTCAAGAAATTGTAGAATATAATACTGGCATAAAAACAGATATAGTGGTCATTTTTTCAGTTGAATCCATTGATGCTATAGTAGCTAGTGTAGGACCTCTTCATGTTAATGGTATAGGTTATGTTAATGGCAGTACATTAAACTTTTTAAGAGAAGAACAGGATGACTATAATTATACTAGGGGACAAGCTGTTAAATCATTAATGAGTGCTATTTCCAATTCAACGAGCCAGGATAAAACCAAGTATCTAACCTTAATACAAACAGTCAGTGACCAATACAAAAAAGGAAACATAGCAGTCTATCCATCAAGTGCATTCCCTCAATTAATAACACTGGCAGAATCTAAAGGTTTTGGCATATTAATTTAAGTATTCAGTTCCTAATTCCTTGTTTATAATCTCTTTTTATATATTTTTAAAAATAAAGATTATTTTAAATATATCATGATTTTTTATCTAATCTATCTAAAATCTCTTGAAATCCGGATTTAATATCTTCTGAAGTTTTTATTTGCTTTTCATTAAATTCTTTCGTGGTTTTAATGAATATTTCTCTATCTTTATCTTTTTCTTCTCTAAACTTATGAATAAGTGCACTGGCCACTGATGCAGTGGCGTAACCAGTAAAGGCCACCCCAGTTATCATCATGATAACCCCTAAAATCCTTCCCAAAAGGGTAATTGGAACTATGTCTCCATATCCTGTGGTAGTCATGGTAGTAACAGTATACCATGCTGAATCTTCATAGCTTTTAACTTCAGGATTCACATCTTTTTCAGCTAATAAAAATCCTGTCGATGTGATTAAAAATATAAGGGTTAAAATAGTTATACCATAGTTCAAACCAGTTTTTTCGGAAAATTTCACGAAACTGGACCCTAATTTTCCAATTGTTTTAACAATGGCAATTATGTGGACAATCCTCAAAATTGAAAGGGGTATTGATAATGGAAAACCCAACAATCCTATAAAGATAAAGTCGAAAGGTAAAACAGCAATAATTGAAACCCAATTATTTTTAATATATTGTTTTTTATCTTTTTGATATATAAAACCTGCAATTAAACAAGATAAAAGTAATAAACACACCATCAAATCAAAATTGTAAATATGGGGTATTGTGGCAGGTTTTAAGTTAAAAAAGGTTAAGATTATAAGTACAGCAATATCCACTACCATTAATGAAATTACTATAGTCAAATAAACCTGAAAAAGTTTACCTAAATAGTTTTTAAGATTTTCTTTCATACAATTACTCCTTATAAAGATTAATAAATCAGTATTTATTATCTTCATATATAATTAAGTATTTATAATATTTTAATTAATTATAGCCATGTTTTTAGAGCACTGGTTTTAGTTATTAAAGAATTAATAAATTTTTAATAAATTTTTATAAAGAACTAGATATTATAATTAAAAAATGAATCTAGTGTTGTTTGTCTGGATCTTATAAGTTCTTGAAGTAAATCGCTTTGTTTAATAAATCTTTTTAAAGGAAGCTTCAATTTTCCAGAAACATAACTTAATGCATTTTTTAAATCTTCAAATTCCTTAGGAGTTTGATTGAGGGCACTGCGCACATTTTCTCTTACATTAAATACTCCTAAAGGTACGTAGCCATTATAGGCTTCTCTTAAAATTATGGCAGTGGCCTGTTTTTTGTCCCTGGCCAGTTTTTCTAAGACAGCCATCTTACAAGTGTAGTAACATCCTCCTACTCTTGAATATTCCTTTTTGCCACTATTGGTTTCATAATCTGAGAATATTATTTCTTCGTTGTTTAAAACATGTAAAAATGCTTCCATCCATTCATACTGCCATTCAGATGGTATTAAAATAACGGTGTAATAATTGTTCAAACTGTTGAATTCATAAACTTGGTGAGTTTCTATTGTGTCATAGTACCTTACTTTTCTAAGCAGATTATCAGCTATGGTACTATCACAGGCAGTTATGGACCACCTTGTGGGTACTAAATGTCTATTCTTCTCAATGCCCATGGTTCCAACTGAAAATGCTTTTTGTATACTGGAAAAGGGCAGTCCTTTGTGATGTAAGTCCATTACTGCATCAGCAGCTTTCAAGTCACTGTCGTAGTATGTTTTTTCCAGTAAATGATCAAAGCGAACATTGTCAATGTCAAACTTTTCAATCAGTCCACTAGGCCCGTGTGGTGTGTGTTCGTCACTAAAAGATCGACCTACTGGTTTCTTAAAGAATTGGGCTTCACTTTCAATGGAATTTTTAGCAAGGGATATTTCCTGCAATTTTCCAACCAAACGGTTATCCAAATCTTTAATTTCCACCTGCTGCTTACCTCTAACCAGATTCAGCCGGTAACCAATAATTTCTTCCTGACTGGTATTGGAGGGAATCCATGATTCTGGCATATCCATCATAGATGTATCTCCTTGTTGAGGAGCTATCATGGGTCCGGCGAATACTTTAGGATAATTCCAGCTTCCAATAAATACGGAAGGAGGGGTACTTCCATCAACTTCAGTTCCCACATTGACAGATTTCATGTGAATTTTAGATGTGAGCTTTTTAAGGTAGGCAGTCTTTCCACCGATCATGTTCTGTATATATTAACTTGATTTAATAAAAAAGTAGTGAGAGCATTTGAAGAGTAAAATTAGTAATACCTAGAATTATTTTTTTTAAAATAAATTAAAAAGAGTGGTTTGTATTGTGTCTTTAATTAAAGAAAAGGAAGAGGATTAAAATAGTCAATTTTTTTTAAAAATTATGCAAATTCAATTGTACTTGGTGGTTTATCACTGACTGATAGTGCCACATGGGTTACTTCACTTATCTCTGCAGTGATTCTACTTGATATGGTTTTAACCATTTTCCATGGTAGTTCTGGTACATCAGCAGTCATAGCATCCATAGATTCTACCATTCTAAGTATCACCAGGTATCCAAAGTCTCTAATATCTCCTTTAACCCCAGTTACTTTGGTATTGGTTAAAACTGCAAAGTATTGCCATAGTATTTCATCTAAACCTTCTTTTTTCACTTCTTCTTCAACAATGGCGTTGGCCTTTCTACAAATTTCGATCTTTTCTGGAGTTAATTTACCAACTACTCTAACCGCCAGTCCAGGTCCGGGATATGGTTGTCGGTTCACCATTTCACTGGGAAGGCCTAGTTCTTGTCCTAATATTCTTACTTCGTCCTTGTACAATTCTCTTATAGGTTCTACAATTTCCAGTACCAGTCCATGAGGCAGTGCCAAATTGTGATGTGATTTAATATTTCCTTGACTTTCTATCCAGTCCGGTGCAATAGTACCTTGGACTAGGAACTTGGCATTTTCTTCTTCAGCAACCCTTTCAAAGACGTTTATGAATACTTCTCCAATGATTTTCCTTTTTTCTTCTGGATCTTCAACACCCTCTAATTTTCCAAGGAATTCCTCTTTGGCATTTATAAATCTAAAATTCAACCTTTTTTCAAAAGTTTTTTCAACATATTCTGCTTCTCCCTCTCTTAAAAGGCCGTGATCAACAAAAACAGCTATAAGTTTATTTCCTAATGCTTTTTGTGTAAGTACTGATGCTACAGAACTATCAACACCACCTGAAAGTGCTATAACTGCTTTACCATCACCTACAGTTTTTTTAATTTGATTTATCGCTTCTTTAATAAAATCAGATGGATCCAACATTTTTTCACCGGGTTAAATTTATTATTACTTAATTTTTTTTATGAACCTTATTTTATTAATTACAGTTATGTTTTATGAATTAATTTGAATTTTGTATACGGATAATAATTATTTTTTATTTCTATATGTTTCACAAATTTCATAAAAATTTTTGAATATTTTAGAACCATCTTCTGTGTGATGGACTTCTGGATGGAATTGAATTCCATAGATAGGTTTATTTTTATGGGCCATGGCTTCTATGTCACATATGGAGGAGTTGGCAAGTTTTTTGAATTCTGGTGGAATTTTGGAAACTTCGTCCTTATGGGAGGCCCACACATTCATGCTTTTTCCTAAACCTTTAAAAATATCATCTTCATCTTCAATATTTATCTCAATTTTGGCATAGCTTTCTACGCCTGCTGCTTTAACCTCTCCACCATATGCTTTGGCAATAAGTTGATGTCCAAGACAAATTCCTAAGATAGGGTAATCCAACTCTTTCACATATTTCAAACAATTACCAATTCTTTCCATACTGGGACCTCCACCTAAAACAAGTCCGGCTGGATCTTTTTCTATAATTTGCTCTGTAGATAATGAATTTGAAACTAGTTCTGATGAAATTTTAAGATAATGTAGAGCCCGATAAATTCTATGGTTATATTGTCCATAATTGTTTACAACCAGTATCGTCATTTAATATCTCCTAAACTGTTAAATTCTCTTAAATCGATAAAAAACGTTCTATAGAAACATTTTTATATAAAAAGTTATAATTAAAATATATGGAATTTAAAGATTTGATATACATTTTAATTGCAATAGTATTAGCGGTAGTATTTTTCTACCTGTTCATATGGCTACTTCCGATTATTATAATCCTTATAATAGCTTATGTCATATATATATTTTTAAAGTCAAATAATTCCTGAAATATAAAATTAACTTATTCTTTTATTTTAGAGGAGATAATATTTCTAAAATTTTTTTTATTTAATTTAGATTAATAAATAGGAGTATGCACTGGTTTTACTTAATGAAATTAAATATTAATTAATATCATTATAGGCAGAAATAGCAGCTATTGCACCTTCGCTAGCTGCAACCACCATCTGTTTAACTCCTCCGGTTACATCTCCCGCAGCATAAACCTGGGGGATATTTGTTCTTTGATTTTTATCAGTGATGATGTAACCACTTCTATCTAATTCAACACCTATATCTTTAGCTAGCTGGTTATTAGGTTCTTCTCCTATAGATATGAAGACACCGTCAACTTTAATTTCCTTTTCTTCATCTTTTTCTTTGTCATAAATCAAAATACTTCTAACCACAACATCTCCTTTGATTTTTCTAACCATGGAATTCCAGATAATAGGGATTCCCGCTTCTCTAAGGCGATCTTGTCCATGTTTTGAAGCTCTAAGTTCGTCTCGGCGGTGAATTATTGTAACGTCACAACCAACATCATGCAAATGCAGTGCATGTTCAACTGCAGAGTTACCTCCACCTATTACAACCACTTTACGGTTTTTAAAAAGTAGTGCGTCACATATAGAACAGTAAGATATGCCTTTTCCAATGAATTCTTCTTCTCCTTCTGCTCCTAATTTTCTGTAGGTGGTTCCAGTGCTTAGTATGAGTGACTTGGTAATATAATCCTGTTTTGAGGTTTTAAAATAAAATTTTCCATTTTTTAAAGTGATAGAATTTACAATTTCATGTTCATTTATCTTAATATAATTGGATGCTTGTTCTATCATTCTTTTAGATAGGTTGGCACCGGTGATGGTTTTAAATCCAGGGAAGTTACCAACCAATGGAGCCACACTTTGCATACCTCCTGCAACACCTTTTTCAAGTATTAATGCTTTAATATCTTCTCTTCCAGCATATATGCCTGCAGTTAATCCGGCAGGACCTGCACCTATAATTATAAGATCATGTTCTTCCATTATACTCATCCCCAATATATAAACACATTTTAAGAAAAACAATAAATGCTTAAAATTTTTATTTATCTAGTGTTTTCTTTATGGTCTCTAAATTATTAATGGTTAATGATTTTCTATTTTCTCCCTCAACAATTTATTTACCAGTTTTCCATCTGCTTTACCCTTTAATTTTTTCATAGCCATTCCCATCAATGGGCCCATTGCACCCATACCTCTTTCTTCAATCATGGAACTATTATCTTTAATAATCTCTTCTATTAAAGTCTCGACATCTACTTCAGATAACATAATAAGTCCTTTATTTTTTGCGGCAGTTATAGGGGAACAATCTTCAAGGCATACTGTAGTTAAAATTTCGGGTATGGCTTCTTTTGAAATTTGACCATCTTGAAGGAGTTTGAAGGTTTCTTTCAACTTATTTAAATCAATTTTTTCAGTATTGCATCCGTCACGTCTTAATTCCTTTAAAGTATAAGCCAGGATGGATGCTACAATTTTTGAATCAACTTTGACTGTATCTACAATCTTTTCAAAGTCAACAACCATATCTCGTCTAACCAACTGTCCCGCCAAATCCTCACTTAATTTATATTCGTCCATTATTCTTAATTTCTTTTCTTCTGGTAATTCTGGGAGATTATTTCTTATTTTTTCAATAAGGTCTAAATCTATGCTGATAGAAGGGATATCTGTTTCCACATACATCCTACTAGCAGTAGGTAGTGGCCTTAAATATTCAGTATTACCGTCAGGCAATGCTTTACGGGTTTCTTCAGGGATATTCTTCAAAGCGATTTTAGATCTTCCAATCACTTCCTGGAGCGCGTTTTTGGCTTTTTCTTCACAATCGGCCACGATGATAACTGCATCATCTTGTGACGTTTTTAATAAATCACGAAGTAGATCCACCTCTTCCTGTGATATGCCGTATGCTGGTAGTTCATCTGTATGGAAAAGCCCCGAAACTCCCATTTTCTTAGCATAACCTGCAAGTTCTGTTCCAAATCTTCTATCTGGTTGAATTTCCTTTCCAATCAATCCTGAAAATCCTTCCAGCTTTATGGCCAGGACTTTTTCACTTTTTTCTATAATACGGGATTGAGTATTCTGAAAAACTTCTCTAACATCATATAATGTTTTTTCGACATGTGCGTTTCGTTTTAGAAGTTCATTTCTTATTTCCAGTAATTTTACCTGTCTTTTAACTTCATTTTCAACCATTTTAGGCATTAAATCAAGGTCTTGAACTCCTTTAATCTCAACCCGTGCACCTTCCTTTATGGAGATATTCAAGTCTTGACGTATAGTCCCCAAACCTCTTTTAACCTTACTACTTCTTAAAATTTGACCAATTTGATAGGCAACCTCTTTTACTTGTTGAGGATGTTTAATCGATGGATCAGTTGTGATTTCAAGTAATGGAATTCCCAGTCTATCCAATCTAAAAACGACATTACCCTTCTTTTGACCTATTCTCCTGGCAGCATCCTCTTCTAAACATAGATTTTCAATCTTTACTTTACCATATTCAGTTTCAAGGTAACCATCAGTGGCTAAAAGACCCGTTCTCTGGAATCCGCCAGTATTACTACCATCTATCACTTGCTTTCTCATGGTATGGAATTCATCAACTATGTGCATGTTCAATAGAGAGGCAATTATCATTCCTATTTCAAGTGCTTCCATGTTAAGTGGGTGGGGTGGTTCATCATCGCTTTCCACCAGACAAGTTTCATGAGTATATGCTTCATAAATGAATTTAAGTTTTCTCCGGGCTTCTTCATAAGCTGCCCTATCAATTTTTCCCAGTTCGCTCTGTGTAGGTCTAAGATTTCTTAAAATTTTAAATTCAGCTTTTTTATCAGTGAGATTACATTCACAGCCACAAAACAATTTTTTCTTTGTATCAAGTTGTTGATGTATTTCTAAACCCATTTTCAGCCCAAGTTTTTCATAATTCATCTAATCACCATCAAATGAGAAAGTACTTAATAGAAGATTTTTCTTGAATTTCTCCAGCAATATTGGTATGCATAATATTTTCAACTTCATTGAGATCTTCACTTTGACCTAAAGTCCAGATAAGTTTTACATAAGCAGTTTCAGGCAGCATATCCAATGCAGATATGGCTCCAGCATTTACTAGTTTTCGGCCAGTACTATAAACATTCATATTCACATACCCATACAAACATTGGGAGGTCATAACCACCGGAATAGAACTATCTACTGCTCTTTCTACAGAAGGAACTATATTTTCAGGTGCATGCCCCAATCCGGTTCCTTCCAATACTATTCCTTTATAACCTTTATCAATATGATAGTCAATTATATCGCTTTTAATACCAGGATAACTTTTAATAAAAGCTACATTTGGTTCAATAGAATCATGAAGTTTTAAATCGGTTTCAACTCTCTTTTTATAATCTATGTTTTTGTCTAGTAGTCTTAATGTTTTGTTTTCGACTCTGGCAAGGGGCAAAGCATTTATACTTCTAAAAGTATCTCTTCGGGAGGTGTGCATTTTCCTAACCTTTGTACCTCTATGGAGGTGACAGTAAGAATCATTATCAGTGGCGTGCATGCAAACCATGACTTCAGCTATATCTGATTTGGCAGCAATAACTGAGCTGATAAGGTTTAAAAATGCGTCAGATGATGGCCGGTCAGAACTTCGTTGTGCACCGGTTAAAACCACAGGCACTGGAGTTTCAAGCATGAAACTTAGGGCTGCTGAGGTATAATGCATAGTATCTGTTCCATGGGCTACTACAACCCCACTTGATCCGTCATTTATTTCATCTGCAATAGAACGAGCTGATTTAACCCAGTATGAAGGCTCCATATTTTCACTTAATATATTCAGGATTGATCTTGCTTTGATATTAGCATAATCCATGAGTTCAGGGGTAGCGCGCAGTAAATCGTCTGCAGTAAAAGCAGGATGAACAGCTCCAGTTTTATAATCTATAACTGAGGCAACAGTACCTCCTGTGGATATAATAGATATGTCCATTTTTTGATGGTCTTTCTCAAGATTAACAGGGGGTAATTCAATTTTTGGTTTCAGACCTTTTTCCAAAAGTTCTATCTTAGCTTCACTTATATTTACTCCTATATTGTATCCACTATCAAGTTTTATTACCAGATGTTTATCATCAGCATCTTCTGCCCGGTCTAAAAGCATTCCAGTATATGATATATTTTTTTTAGTTAATTTTACAGCATCTCCAATTGCAATATCCTTTTTTTCTAAGAATTCCTTCGCCGATCCTCTATAATTCATAAGATCCCTCATATTTAACTAATAATAATTGGATTAGATTAATTTTTAATCATTTAAGAATAATTTAATATGACTATTTATTATGGATAAAGATTTACAAAATTTATTCACTTAATTATAGTGAACTCCCTTTTGAAAGAATTAAAAAATAAAATAAAATATAAAAATAAATAAAAAAAATTAAGGGCCTAGAGATTTTTTTTAGCCCAGTTAGCGCCTGCTTCTAATATTTTTATATTAATAGGAATAAGTTTAGGTTTTCTATAGAAGGTATGTTTAATGGCTTCTTTAAAAACATTTCTGCTTAATCCAGTATAATCCATCTCCATAATTACCCCTAACATGACTGTATTAACGGCCCTTTTTACTCCCATACTTTTAGCTATTTTTAATGCAGGTACAGAAACTACATTAATGCCATCAGGAATTTTAACGCCACTTATATTGGTATCATAGAGCACGGTTCCACCATTTGCCACCTTTTTTATAAATTTTTCAAGGGATGGTTTGTTTAAGGCCACTAAAACATCTGGGGCGTGAATTACAGGTGATCCAATAACTTTTCCTGAGATCACCACGTCACAGTTGGAAGTACCACCTCTCTGCTCAGGACCGTAAGAAGGATACCATGAAACATGACGCCTATCTTTACAGGCTGCCTCGGCAAGGGTTAAACCCATACTAAGAACACCCTGACCACCAAATCCGGCAATTTTCACATGTTTGTTGATAAAACTGTCATCATCAACAGGATCCTGAGTTGCTTCTTTGCTAATTTCAAAAATATTATCTAATGAATCTTTAGTAAAATCACTCTCATCTCTTAGAAGTGGAACAACATCTTTACTAAGGTCTCTGAAATTTTTTAATGGAAATTCTTTTTCCATTTCCTCATTTATAAATATTTCAGCTCCCTTCGCGTCCTGTTTAAGATTGGTGGGACAAGGTGATAAAACTTCTACAAAAGCGTACCCTTTGCCCTCCTTTTGTATTTGCAAAGCTTTTTTAATAGCTTTTTTAGCTTTTCTTATATGTTTATTATCAGAAAGTGAAACTCTTTCGATGAATACTGGGGCATTCAGGTTGTTTAAAAGTTCGCACATATGTAAAGGGTAACCTGCAAATCGGGGGTCCCGGCCTTCAGGACAGGTGACTGTAACCTCACCTATAAGTGTGGTTGGTGCCATTTGCCCACCAGTCATACCATAAACAGTATTGTTTACGAAAAATACTGCCAGTTTTTCTCCTCGGTTAGCTGCTTGAATGGTTTCATTTAATCCAATGGATGCTAGATCACCATCACCCTGATACAGCATGACAATGGCATCATCTTCGGCTCGGGATATTCCAGTTCCAACTGCCGGTGCTCTTCCATGGGCCACCTGAACATTTCCACAGTCAAAGTAGTAGTATGCAAAAACAGCACAGCCAACTGGGCTAATTAAAACAGAACGGTCTTGAATATCCAGTTCATCTACGGCTTCTCCTATAAGTTTATGAAGAATTCCATGGCCACATCCTGGACAGTAATGTGTTGCTGTCGGTGCACTTCCACCTTTTCGGGGATATGCATCTAAAATAGATTCTGGTTTTTTAATAACCTTTTTTTCAATATTTTCGGTCATTTGATACCTCCAGCAACTCTTCTAATTTCTGCTATAATATCTTCAACATCTATAAGGTTCCCACCCATTCTACTTACTAATCCAACATCCTTACATTCAATGGCTTGTTTAATATCTTCTTTCATCTGCCCGTTACTCATCTCCACAGATAAAAATTTTTTGTTTTTATCAGAAAGTATTTTAAGTCTATTTTTAGGGAAGGGGAATAGACTTATAGGTCTAAATAGGCCCACTTTAATACCTTCTTTGCGGGCTAAATCAACTGCAGATCGGGCTATTCTACTGCTTATTCCATAAGATACCAGTACTATATCGGCATCTTCTATCATGTATTCTTCAAATTTTACCTCATTTTCTTCTATTTTTTTATATTTGTCTTGTATTTTAAAGTTAAACTCTTCTAGTTGATCAAAATCAAGGAATATGGAGGTTACGAGGTTGTCTTTGGTCTCTTTGTTTCCACATACTGCCCAGGAGGTGTCAATTTTTGGCTGGATAGCTTCCTCTGGAAAGTGGAGTGGTTCGATCATTTGACCTAAAACTGCATCTGCAATAATTATCACCGGACCCCTATATCTTTCAGCCAGTTCAAACGCTTTAATGGTCAAATCACACATTTCTTGAACACAATTAGGTGCAAGCACAATATTTTTATAATTACCATGTCCCCCACCTTTAATTAGCTGGTTATAATCACCCTGTTCTGGGCCAATATTACCAAGTCCTGGCCCGGCCCTCATAATGTCTACTACAACACAGGGAAGTTCTGCTCCAGCTAAAAATGATATTCCTTCCTGTTTCAAACTTATACCTGGTCCGGAAGATGCGGTCATAACTCTATGGCCTGTTGAAGCACCTCCATAAACCATATTTATAGCTGCTTCCTCAGATTCTGCTTGGACAAACTTTCGCCCAACCATAGGGAAATGTTTAGAAGCTTCATGAAGGATTTCACTGGCAGGAGTTATTGGATAGCCAAAATAGCAGTCGCAACCGGCATACATGGCTCCAACAATAATTGCCGTGTTTCCTCTGATAAGTTTAGTTGCCATTTTAGTCCTCCACTACATTTTTAGTTGATTTTTTGGATTTTGAGATGTGAACTTCTATAGCTAATGGTTCAGGGCAGGTATAGTAACAATTTCCACAGCCACTGCATCCTTCTCCTTCATAAATAACATAATGGTATCCACGTTCATTAATTTCATCACTCATTTTTAGCACATTTTTAGGGCAGGTCAGAATACATCTTTCACATGCCTTACATTCTATTTTATTAATAACGGGATAAGCCTGCTTATTTTTAGTGTTTTCTGACATAATACCATCTTTAAATTAAATCTTTTAATTTTTAATGCATTTTAGCATTTAATTACCTAAAACCTAAATTTTTATTATTTTTCATCTTTACTGCGTATCTCCACACGCCTAATTTTTCCACTTATTGTTTTTGGAAGTTCTTCCACAAATTCTATAACTCGTGGATATTTGTAGGGTGCGGTAACCTGTTTTACATGATTTTGAATTTCTTTTACCAGATCTTCAGAGGGAGCATAATCTGGTGTTAATACAATTGTTGCTTTAACTACCTGACCACGGATTGGATCTGGAAATCCAGTTATAGCACATTCTACTACTGATGGATGTGAAATAACAGCACTTTCTACTTCAAAGGGTCCAATACGATATCCTGAACTTTTTATTATATCATCAGTTCTACCAACAAACCATAAGTAACCATCTTCATCCATCCAAGCAGTGTCACCAGTGTGATAGTAATCATCATACCAGACTTCTTCGGTTTTTTCTGGGTCAAGGTAATATCCATTAAATAGGCCCGCCGGCATATTTTCACTGGTTTTTATTACAATTTCACCTTCTTCTCCCACGTCGCATATTTTTCCAGTTTTATCCATTAATTGAATATCATAGCCTGGTGAAGGTTTTCCCATTGAACCTGGCCGGGGTTTCATCCAGGGAAAGTTAGCTATACAAATCACACATTCAGTTTGCCCAAACCCTTCCATTAATCTTAAGCCAGTGAATTCATAGAATTTATTGTAAACTTCAGGGTTGAGAGGTTCACCAGCAGTTACTGCATATTTAAGGGTTGAAAACTCATATTTAGAAAGATCTTCCTTTATTAAAAATCGGTAAATAGTAGGAGGTGCACAGAAAGTCGTAACACCATGCTTTGACGCTTTTTTTAACATGTTTTTTGCGTCAAACCGGTCATAATCATATACAAAAACTGCACTTCCAGCAATCCACTGGCCATATATTTGTCCCCACATAGCTTTAGCCCAACCGGTATCAGCAACAGTGTAGTGAAGTCCATCTTCAATTACATTTTGCCAGTATTTGGCAGTGATAATATGGCCTAAAGGATAAGTATAGTCATGTTCTACCATTTTGGGAAGTCCAGTAGTACCTGAAGAAAAATATACTAGTGATACATTATCATTTACAATACCAAATTCGTCACGTTTTCCATCAAATTCTTCACTAATTTTTTCAATTTCTTCTCTGAAGTCCAGCCACCCTTCTCGTTTATCACCAACAATGGCTTTAACTAATTTATTTTTGCATTCTTTTTCAGCTTCTTCGAATTCTTTAGGCACTCCATTTTCAGCAATGCATACCAACATTTTGATGTCGGCCTTATTTAAACGGTAAACAATATCCTTGCTTTTTAACATGTGAGTTGCTGGAATAGTTATGGCCCCAATTTTATGTAGAGCTAGAATACAGAACCAGAATTCATAACGACTTTTGAGGGTTAGCATTACGGCATCGCCTTTTTTTATACCGCAATCTAAGAAAAAATTCGCTGTTTTGTCACTGTACCTTTTAAGGTCTTTAAAGGTAAATATTACTTCGTTCTCGTTGTCGTCACACCAAACCAGTGCTATTTTATCAGGATCATCTTCAGCATATTTATCTACTACATCATAGGCAAAATTGAAATTTTCAGGTTCGATTATCTCAAAGTTATCATGGTAATCTTGATATGATTTGAATTCACTCTTTGAAACAAATTTTTCTAATAATGATGACATTTAAACACCTTTCTTACATTACTACTGCCAGGAATTTGGCAGATTTATTGTCCATGGCTTTCATTGCATGTTCATAGGATGAATCAAAGAATATTGAGTCGCCTTCTTTTAGTACGATTTCGTTATTGTGAATATAAATTTTTAAACTCCCTTCCAGTATGTAATTAAATTCTTGGCCGGGGTGAGAATTGGTAGAAGGTTTTTTACCATCATTTTTGGGTTCTACAGTAACAATGAACGTTTCTGCTTTTTTGTGAATGAATTTTTCACCGATATTTTCGTATTTGTATTGTTTTCTCCGCTCTACTTCAACGCCATTATCTTTACGGGTTACGGTAAATATATGCATCCTTGTTTCTTCCCCAGTTAAGAGCAAACCCATATCCACATTAAATTTATGGGCAATTTCGTATAGAACACTGGCTGGAATGTCATTTTCTCCAGATTCATATTTTCTGTAATCTTCCACAGGCAGGCTTAAATAATTAGCCATTTCCTCTGGACTAATATCAGAAATTTCCCTTAACTCTGAAACTCGTGCTGCAATTTCTTTGATCTTTTCTTTCATATTGACACCTTTTAATGGTTATTAATAGAACTGTAACATAAAATTCTCTTAAACTAAAATGCTCCATTATATTAATGTATTGTACTTATTTTAAAATTTTATAATGAATTTCAAGAATGAAATATTTAATTGAAATATTAATTCATAAAAAAATCATGATTAGTCATGATTATTAATGATAATTAGGAAATTCTTCTATATATATTAATCGTTTATTACTTTTTTCACGGTCGCAACTCTATCATTTAAGGTAGCTATTAAAATGGTCTTTTATTAATAATATGCTAATGTTTTTCATGAGGTGAATTATTGTCAATTTAATAAACTATTGGAAATTATTTTAAAAAATACTTGAATTAACAAATCAATTTTATATTATGACTTAACAATCATCCACAATTTATATAAAATGTCCTTAATGCCATGAAAATGATCTTTTTACAATAATTTTATGTGCTAATTTAAATGGATGTATTTTGAATTAAAATTTTCATTATTTATTTCCAAAAAAACATATAATTAATATGAGTTTTAGGAGGATTTTATGTGGATATAAAAATGAGCACGGTTAAATTAGAAGCACCAGAAGATTGTAATTTGATATTAGGTCAAGGTCATTTCATTAAAACTGTTGAAGATCTTTATGAGGCAATAATAAATACTGTCCCTCAGGCAGAATTTGGATTAGCTTTTGGAGAAGCATCGGGTGATTGTTTGGTACGCATTGCTGGAAATAATAATGAGTTAACTAAATTGGCTGGTGAAAAAGTCTTGGAGATGGGTTGTGGACATTCATTTTTAATTTTCCTGAAAAATGCTTTTCCAATCAACGTAACCCAACGGATAAAAAGCGTTCCAGAAGTTGTTAATCTCTTCTGCGCCACTGCAAATCCAGTTGAAGTATTAATCGCAGAATCAAAACAGGGAAAAGGTATAATTGGAGTTATAGATGGATTAAAACCACATAAAATAGAAGAAGAAAAAGATGTGGAGTATAGGGAGAATTTCCTTAGAGAAATAGGCTACAAATTTTAGGTTAGAGAGTATATTGCATTACAAAAAAACATTAATGCAAATTATTTTATACTTTTCCGAATAAAATATTAACAGTAATAATTGAATTAATTTGAAGGGGGCATTTTGTATGGTTTCAGATGAAGTAATTGTTTTTACTAAAACCGGTGGATCAAATGATGATAGTCTAGTTGTAGAGGAAAAATATGTCAAGTTCCAAACTGTACGCGCTGGGGCTAATTCAATTAATTTTTCTGCTCCAAACGAAATAATAAACAATATACATCTATTTTTTGAAAGTTTCAATGATCTTGAACCTTTAACCATGAACATTGAAAATTCTGGAGATATCAAATACTATTTCAGAGGTTTAACTGACATAAGAAAAGAAAAAGATGAAAATGGTTATGAGATATACAGCTTTACTGTAACACTGCAAGAACTTCAATAAATTATTTTATTTTTTGAGACTTAAACAAATTTTTTTACTAGCTTGATTTTTTATTAGAATGTTTTTCGAAGATTGCTTCAATTTCTTCAGGTTCTTCAAAAATAAAGGTATTATCCATTTTTGTCAATCTTTGAACGTGTTCAGCATCTTCTTTAGTTATTTTAAGCTCTAAATCTTTACCATTTGGTAATTTGGTTAAAACTGTTCCTTCGCGCGGGTCAGTTGGCATTATATATATTGGAGTTGAAGTTTTTTGCCCCATAATGGCAGCATTAGTTAGTAATGTATCAGCGATTCGCAGTGATATCTTGGCCACGGTGTTTGATGTGGCTGGTGCAATCAATAGGAACTCGTAGTTCCCAAGTTGTATTTGTCCGGCTAAAAATGGTGCGTTAGCATTTATTTCGGTCCATGTCTTGTCAAAAGTAGTTTCAAGTTCATTAGATAGGTTGTAATATTTTAAAACCTGATCTCCGGCTTTTGATATGTATACTCTTATATCAAACTTTTTTTTGTATTTTTCTTTTAATTTTTGCATTAATTCCACAGTTTCTGTAAGTTTTTCCCCACTTCCAGTAATGCCCCATGCAATTTTTCTTTTATTGACTTTCATAAAACTCTTTTTATAATTTCATATTAATTTATTTTTCGCATTAATCTTGTTAAAAGTAATCTGAAAGTAATAAAACTCAAATAATTTTGAAAAGGATTTATTGGAATTAATTAAGAAGAATAATTAGTAGTCATTTTCTAAAAATTTCATTTACATAAATAAAAGAATATAATTTAATAATGGGCATTCCTTTTTAGTTAAAATCATCAAATTCTAGTATAAAATTAGAAAAAGGTAATTCTTTTAAATATTCGATTCAATTCAAGATTTTAACCATATCATAACTTCATCTGCAATATCCTCAGAGATGTCTTTAATCAGATCTTGTTCACTCCATTTACACACGTCTTCTTCATCAATATCCCCTACCACATCTTCTACACGATCTTCATCACCCCAAGAATCCAGGTCAGATTCGCAAAAATTAAAATTTTGGTCATGATTTTCATATAAAATCTCCCAAGTTTGGCTGTTTCTAAGTTCCCAATACCAATAATAAGTTTTAACAACCTCTTTTCCCGGTTCTATGTATTCACTTGGTTCTTCTACTTTGTAACCCACTATTAAAACTTTCTTGTTGTTTAAATAAATATTTTTTTCCCAAATATCTTCGGTTCCAGGTAACTTCTCCAAGTCTGTGTTTTCTATTTTTTCAACCAGTTCTTCTTTGTTAATCATTAATTTAACCTCCCTTTAGATGATGTAAAATAAATTTCTAAGTTTATTATATTAATATTTGAAATTTATCTTATTTATTTTAGGGGATAAAAATAAATTTTAAATTTCTTTTAAATTATTTATCAAATAACTTTTCATTTATTAAAACTATTAACAATAATTTTTAGATTTATATAATAAAAAAAACAAAATATTAAACTGTAAAATAGCTTGGAGGTTCCTAAATGAAAGAAGATGTTTTTTATGGCAAGGGAATGGTACATGTTAAAAAGGATTACCCTGACATTTATGATGCAGTAGTAAAATTAAATGAAGCAGCTTATACTGGTAAAGTACTCGACTATCGAACCCAGAAACTAATTGCATTAGCCATTACAGCAGCTGCTTCAGATGATCGTGCAATGAAAAAACAGATGATAAGTGCCATGGAAGAGTTTGACATTACCAAAGATGAAATAGTGGATGTTTTAAGAGTTGTGCTTTTAACCTCAGGAAACCCACCATTTGTAAAAGCCATGAAAATACTTTACGAAATAACAAAATAATTAAACAAAATTTATTTTTTTTTATTTTAAAATGAATGGACTATTATTGATTATTTCTAAAGCAAATTTTCTAAAAGTAATAAAATCGCTGCCCTCAGAGATAAGGTTTTAAATCATTAAATGTTTTAGAAAAAGGCACGGATTTACTTGAAGGATGGCTTAAAAGATCATCTTTTTAATTATTTTGATAAAGTTAATTAATAACCACCTTTTTTTAATTTATAAGATCTTATATTAATCATAGAGGCAGAATGTTATTCATAATTTTATCATATTAATAAAATAAATCAATAAAAAATTAGGAGCATATTACATGGCGTATCAATATTCTTTATTTGGGGCAGTATTATTGATGAGTGCTTTTATTGTATTGTTTTTATCAGTTTATAGCTATAAAAATCGCTCTTCTAATTTACATAAATATTTTACTTTATTGATGTTTTTCACATTTTTATGGTGTTTTGGGTCGTCCATGGACGCTTTCAGTGTGGAGCCCTGGTTAAAAATATTTTGGGTGCAAATTGCCTATCTTGGAGTTACTATTGTTCCTCCATTATGGTTTATTTTGATATTAAGTTATGGGGGATATGATAAATATTTAAAACCTTATTTTATCATGTTATTAATGATCTTACCTTTGTTTATCTTATTTTTAGCTTTTACATATTCTCAACATCAGTTAATTTGGACCAGCATCACCCCAGTTTCTAATGTCCCAGGCGCTCTTCTTGTATATGAGCACGGTCTTTTCTTTTGGATAGATGTTATTTATAGCTTTTTAATGAGTATAATGGGCATTACTATATTATTAACTGTTTTAAATAGTTCTTCCAGGATATACCGCCCTCAAATATATATGTTAATATTTAGTGGAATTACCCCAATAGTTTTTAGTTTGCTTTATACTACAGGATCAGTTCAAATTCCAGGACTGGATGTTACTCCTTTAGGAATTACTATTTCCGGTATTTTTATCGCTATTGCTATTTTTAAGTATGATTTTTTAGCTATTCGTCCCATTATAGATGAAGTACTTATTAAAAGTATGCAAAATGGTTTATTGGTTTTTGATGATAAAGATACTTTGATGGAGGTTAACAAAGCGGCAAATTTAATTGGTGTAAATGAAGAGAGTATTGGTAAAAATTTCTATGACATTTTCAAAGATTTTCCAGATATTAAATCTTTTTATCAAGGTCATCAATCAGAATCTGAGATTTTTTTACCATATCCATGGAATTTATGGATTCAATTACAAATCACCACAATCGTAGATAATGAATCTAATATGGGTAAAATGCTCATTATTCAGGACGTAACTAATCGTAAAATGATGGAACATCAGCTTAGTGATAGTGAAGAACGTTACAAAGTTTTAACTGATCTTTCTCCTGACGCTATTTTAGTAATTATTGGAAATAAAATTGTATTTGCCAATAAATCTTCATATAAACTTTTTGGTGCAAAAGGTCCTAAAGAAATTATAGACCAAAACATTTTAGGATTTTTACACCCTGAATTTAAGGATATTTGCGAAAATCGTTTGTATCAAGTTTACATTGAAAGAAAATCTTTAAACTTTTTAGAGGAAAAAATAATAAGTTTAGATAACCAAATTAAAGATATAGAGATAGGTGATGTTCCAATAACATATAATAATGAACCAGCAGTTCAACTGGTCATTAGAGATATTACCGAAAGAAAAAAATTGGAAAAACGACTAAAAAAATCTCTGGATGAAAAAGATTTAATGATGAAGGAGATTCATCATAGGGTAAAAAATAATCTAATGGTTATTCAAAGTCTTCTTAATTTACAGTCTCGCTACATTAAAGATCCTGCGGTTCTAAATATTTTTAAAGAAAGTCAAAATCGGGCCAAGTCTATGGCCCTTATACATCAAAGATTATATCAATCAAAAGATTTAAAACGGATTGATTTTGGTGAATATGCTCAAGCATTAGCTATAGATCTTTTTAACAGTTATATTACTGATTATAATAAAATTAATCTAGATATAAATGTAGAATCAGTAATGTTAGATATAAACACTTCTATTCCTCTTGGACTAATACTCAATGAAATACTTTCTAATAGTTTAAAATATGCTTTTCCTAAGGATAAAAAGGGTAATATAAAAGTGGAATTTTTATCCAAAAATTCTCATTATGAATTAATTGTAAGTGACAATGGAATTGGCCTACCCGCTGATTTTGATTTAGAAAAATCTGATTCCTTGGGGTTTAAACTAATTTATGGATTATCAGATCAGATAAATGCTGAAGTTAAAGTTAATAGAGATAATGGAACAGAAATTGAAATTGTATTTAAAGAACAACCAATTGTTCCAGAATAAGAATGTCCAATCCTTTTTTCTGGATAATGTTTTACATTTATCATAACCTTTTTAAGTAGTGGTGATCAATATTTATCACCGCCAATTTTGGCGATAAAAAACAACTTTTTTTGGGATAAATTCCCATGGATGTGGCGAAAGCTGAACAAAGAGGTGTTTAAATGTATAAATATGTAAGAGACGCATGGAAAAATCCAGATGATTCCTTCGTTAAGGAGCTAATGCAACAGAGAGCTCCTGTATGGAGAAGAGAAAGTGTAATAACTAGAATTGACAGACCCACCCGTATTGACCGAGCAAGATCCTTAGGATACAAGGCAAAAAAAGGATATATTGTTGTTAGAACTCGAGTTAGGCGTGGTGGCCGAAGAAAATCAAGATTTACTGCTGGTAGAAAGCCTAAAAGAATGGGTGTTACTAAGATAACCCCTAAGAAGTCCCTTAAAAGGATTGCAGAAGAAAGAGTTGCAAGAAAATATCCTAACATGGAAATATTAAACTCCTACTGGGTATGGGAAGACGGTAAATTCAAATTCTACGAAGTTATATTAGTTGATCCAAGCCATCCATCAATTAAAAACGATCCAAATATAAACTGGATCTGTGAGAAGCAACATACTGGTCGAGTATTCCGTGGACTAACTAGTGAAGGTAAAAAGACACGTGGACTTCGAAATAAAGGAAAAGGCGCAGAAAAACTAAGATAAATTGAATTATCTTAGTAAATCTCTTTTTTTATTAAATTAAGGAAAGGAATCATGATCCATAACATCTCCTACCGAGTTTTTGTTTATGGAACAGAAAATGAAGAAAAGGTAAGGGAAGCTATTAAAACTCTTTTTCCCAATTCCCTACCTGAAAAAGACATTAACGAAGGTTATTACGGTAATAAAGTTCTGATTTTGCACGATAAAATAAACAAAAAACGCGAAATCAAAGAATTTATCAAAAAACTTGAAAATTTAGATGTTGATACTAAAACTTCTATTATAAAAGACCTTAATAATAAACTTGATGATAAAGGAAACCTTTTTTTAAGATTTGATAAGCAGGAAGCTTACATGGGCAATTTAATCGTTGTGGAACACGGTGATTCTATCCACCTTAAGATTAAAATTGCAGCTTACCCTGCCAAAAAGGAGATAGCTATTAAAATAGCCATAGAAATGCTTGAGGAAAACAATGTACTTTGATTTCCATTTAAAACCAAATGAAAGCATTAACAAATTGCTAGAGGAATCCCAGAGATTGGGATTTACTGGTGTGGCAGTAGTACAATCATCAAAAACCTTTGATAAAAATTTAATTAATGATTTGAAAGACTTTCAAGAAAATTTTAACATGGGCGTGTACAGCGGAGTGGAAGTTATTGCCAAGAATGGTAATGATCTTAAAAAAAAGATTTCCAGTTTTAGAAAGAAAGTTGATGTTTTAATGGTTCAAGGGGGACAAGTTAAGATCAACAGAGCGGCCTGCGAGGATCCCCGGGTTGATATAATTTCCCAGCCCTATAAAAAACGGCGAGATTGTGGTTTAAACCATGTTCTATCTAAAGAAGCGGCAAAAAATGAAGTGGCAGTAGAAATTAATTTAAGTTCTATTTTACAATCCCATTATTCGCACCGGTCAAAGATTTTCACTCATTTTAGGGATATTCTTAAATTGCACCGTAAGTTTAGTTTTCCGTTAATAATTACCAGTGGTGCAACTTCTATTTATGATTTAAGGAAATCTAGGGATATTATCAGGTTAACACAGTGTTTTGGGATGAATAAACTTGAGTCGATTCATGCAATGTCTTCTGTACCTACCACTATTTTGAATAGAAGTAAAATTAGACAGGATATAGTTGTAAGTGGTGTTAGAAATATTAGAACTGTACAATAAACTGTTTTAAGATTCTTGGTAACTGTTACATTAAATATATTATCACATAAAATTTGTTAAGGTATGATTTAATGAAATTAAAAATATTACCCTCCTCATTGAGGGATAAAAAAAGATATATAGCTTTCGAAGCAATTTCAGAATCCTATTTAAATCGTGACGATATTATATCTGTAATATGGGAAAATTCATTAAATTTATATGGTGAGTGTGGAACTAGTAACTTTGATTTATGGGTTATGAAGGTGTGGAATAAAAAGGAGAAACATCTTAAAAATTATTATATCAAAGGAGTTATTCAGTGTAAAAGGGAAGAAGTTGACAGAGTAAGGGCTGTAATTGCTATTGTAACTAAATATAGGGGTAAAAGAGTTGTATTTCATACACTGGGAATTTCAGGAACAGTAAAATCAGCCACAGAAAAATTTATTAAATTAAAGACTTAGGAGATATTTTGATCTCCTACTAGAAAAATCTTAAAATAGAAGTTATTGTTAAGAATTAGACAATTAAAATTTATATAAAGTTCAAACTGGATATAATTTTAGTAACATTTTCAAATATATTTTTATATAATAGTATTATATTAATAATAGGAATACTATCTATTATCTCCATAATAAAATCTGTTAATTTATTGAAAAATTTTAGTTCATAGTACCAAGTTAATATGGATAATAGATTAAACCAATCTAGAAAACTCAAAAAGACTTATTAAATAAATAAACTAAATAATAATAGAAAAAAATGAGATAAATTTTTCTAAATTTTCAAATATCAAATTTATTGATTATTAAAAAATAGTAGAGAGGTATACATTATGCAACCACTTCAGAGTGCAGGATATGATAGGGCTATAACTGTATTTAGCCCAGATGGAAGACTATTTCAGGTTGAATATGCTAGAGAAGCTGTAAAAAGAGGTACAACTTCATTAGGTGTTAAATCAAAAGAAGGTATTGTTCTGGTTGTGGATAAGAGACCCACCAGTAAATTAGTTGAACCAACATCCATTGAAAAAATATTCCAAATAGATAAACATATTGGTGCTGCCACCTCAGGACTTGTAGCAGATGCAAGAGCTTTAATCGAAAAGGCAAGAATAGAAGCTCAAGTAAACAAAATAACCTATAACGAACCAATACGTGTGGAAAGTTTAGCTAAGAAAATTTGTGACATGAAACAGATGTACACCCAGCACGGTGGAGTAAGACCATTTGGTTCCGCACTTATAATTGGTGGTGTGACCAATGGGGGATGCAGATTATTTGAAACTGATCCCAGCGGGGCTTTAATTGAATACAAGGCTACTGCAATAGGTGCAGGTAGACAATTAGCTATGGAAGTATTCGAAAAGAATTATAAGGATGACATGAATTTAACCGAGTCAATTGAATTAGCATTAGACGCTGTTTATGAAGCTACTGAAGGTAAAACTACGCCAGAAAGTGTGGAAATAGCGGTTATTGAATCAAAAGATAAACAATACAAAAAATTATCTGAAGAAGAAATTAAAGATCATGTTGAAGAACTCCTCCTAAGGCAGAAGAAGGAGGAAGAGGAGTAAACAATGGTTACTCTTGAAGAAGCTGTAATAGCGCGTTTGGAATATTATGGGGAGCGCTTCGAGATCTTAGTAGATCCAGATCTGGCATCTGATTTCAAGAGAGGTAACGATATCAAAATAGAAGATATAGTAGCGGTCGAAGAAGTATTTAAAGATGCAAAAAAGGGTGATAAAGCATCTGAGGAAGCAATGAGCAAAGCATTTGGTACTAAAGACCCTTTGGATGTTGCAGAGGCTATTATAAAAAAAGGCCAAATACAGCTTACTGCTCAACAAAGAAGAGATATGCAAGAGGAAAAAAGAAATAAAATAATCGCAAAGATAACAAGAGAAGCGATAAATCCTCAGACAAAACTTCCTCACCCTTCTCGAAGAATTGAAAAGGCCATGGAAGAGTCTAAAATTCATATTGACCCGTTTAAAACTGTTGATGAACAAATTCCTATTGTTCTTAAAGCCATTCGTATGAAAATACCCATCCGATTTGAGAGAGTTCGGATGGCCATAAGAATTCCTGGAGAATTCTCTGGAAAGGCATATAGTGCCATTTCTGATTTTGGGAAGATCATGAAAGAAGAATGGCAAAACGACGGGTCATGGATAGCAGTGGTTGAAATACCTGGTGGTTTACAGGAAGGATTTCACCGAAAACTAAGTGAACTAACCGGTGGAATGGTTGAAACCAAGCTATTAAAATGACTTCTTTTAATGTATATGGCCTTCCAAGCAAAGGAGGCAAAATGTGATAACTGTAAAAGATAAAGATCTAGTAGTCCCTGGTGAAGTTCTTGCAGATGAAGAATATAATCCCGGTAGGGGAACATTTAAAGAAGAAAATAAGATATGTTCATCTGTTGTGGGACTGGTAGCTCTTAGAAATAAAAAGATTAGTGTAATTCCCCTACAGAGTAAATATATTCCAAAAAGAGGCGATGTGGTAATTGGTGAAATAACAGATATCAGATTTTCAATGTGGGGATTAGATATAAACTCCCCTTATTCTGGACTTTTACCTGCATCAGAAGTATTTGGAAAGGAAAAAAGAGAATTAGAAAGGGCATTCGTTATTGGTGATGTTCTTTTCTTGAGAGTTATTGATGTAGATGAAGTTAAAAAGGTTAAATTAGGGCTAAAAGGAAGGGGACTTGGTAAATTCCGCGGAGGAATTCTCATTAACATAACCCCAACTAAAGTTCCAAGGTTAATTGGTAAAAAAGGATCAATGATCAACATGATCAAAGACCAGACCAAATGTGAAATTGTAGTTGGTCAAAATGGAGTGGTTTGGGTTAAAGGCGAACCATCAATGGAAAGAATTACCGAAAAAGTCATAAAAATGATAGAAGATCAGGCCCATACATCAGGATTGACTGATCGGGTAAGAGATATGCTCTTGGAACTGGTTAACGGTGAATCTAATAACTCAAAAGAAGATGAAGAAAATTTAAATGAAGATAAAGATATTCAAACAAGTATTGATTAAAAGAGGTGATTACTATTATCACATTAGGAAAAAACGAAGGGTCTGTTAAAAGGGCTGATGGAAGAGCTTTTGATGAATTAAGACCTATAAAAATAGAAGCTGGAGTATTGGAAAGAGCTGATGGATCAGCTTATTTAGAATTTGGTGGTAACAAAATTTTGGTTGCTGTCTACGGGCCAAGGGAATTTCATATAAGAAGGTTACAAAAACCAGACCAGGCAGTAGTAAGGTGTAGATATAATATGGCACCATTTTCAGTGGATGATAGAAAGAGACCAGGACCAGATAGAAGATCTGTTGAAATATCAAAAATTACATCTGAAGCATTAACTCCTGCTGTGTTTCTGGAAAAATATCCAAGGTCAACTATAGATGTTTTCATAGAAGTTCTAGAAGCAGAAGGTGGAACCCGTTGTGCAGGTATAACTGCAGCCTCTGTTGCAATGGCTGATGCAGGTATACCTATGAGGGATATGGTTGTGGCCTGTGCTGCCGGTAAAGCTGATGATAATGTGGTACTGGATCTATCTGAAGTTGAGGATAAAGAAGGTCAAGCCGATCTACCTGTGGCTATTATGCCTAGAACTGGGGAAATAACTCTTATACAAATGGATGGAAACTTATCTTCAGAAGAATTTGAAAAAGCGCTGGATCTGGCCATAGAAGGATGTAAACAGATCAGTGAAATTCAAAAAGAATCCTTAAAGACCAGGTATGGTGAATAAAATGGTTGATATAATTCCTGAGATAACTAAAAAAAGCATAACCGATCTTATAAATAACAATGAAAGGGCAGATAATCGTGCTCTAGATGAATACCGGGAAGTTTCACTGGAAACCGGTATTATTACAAAAGCTGAAGGGTCTGCTAGAGTAAAAATAGGAAATACTCAAATAATGATTGGTGCAAAATCCCAAATTGCTGAACCATTCCCTGACACCCCTAATAATGGTGTTTTAATGACTAACTCTGAACTTCTACCTATGGCATCCCCTACCTTTGAACCGGGACCTCCCGATGAAAAGTCTGTAGAATTATCCCGAGTGGTTGATCGATGTCTCCGTGAAGGTGGAGTTATTGACTTGGAGAAACTCTGCATACTTCCTGGTGAAAAAGTTTGGATGATCTTTTTAGACATTCACGTCCTGGATTATGATGGAAATTTAATGGATGCTGCATCTTTAGGATGCCTAGCTGCTATAATGGATGTTAAAATACCTACTGCAACTGTTAAAGACGGTGAAGTTGTAATTGACAAGGAAAAAATGATTGAATTACCAATCAAAGAAAAAGCATTACTATGTACCTTTGCCAAAATTGGTAATGAACTGGTTTTAGATCCATCTCTGGAAGAAGAAAAGGTTATGGGGGCCAGAATATCCGTTGGAGTAATTGAAGATGGTTCAGTATGTGCTATGCAAAAAGGTGGAGCAGAACCTTTAAGTAAAGAAGAAATAATGAAAGCTATTAACATAACCAAAGAAAAAACAAGTGATCTTAGAAAGCATTTGAAATGATAGGTGATCACAAAATATTAAAAATAAAGTATTTAACATGCTTCTAACAGATGCTAAAGATAGCATCTTGAATAATTTATTTATAATTTTTCTTGGTTATGTTGAGAAATAATTATTTAAAATAAATTATTTAATATAGTTTTAATATATAATACTAGAAAGTATTTTAAATTTAGTTTAACATATTATTTTAAATTTTAATAAACGAAATTAAAAGTTGTAATATACATTAGGAGTGATTTTTATGGCTAGGACAAAGAAAGTCGGCGTTACTGGAAGATTTGGCGCTAGATACGGTAGAAAGGCAAAGCGAACTGTGAAAAAAATTGAAGAAAATATGAAGAAAAAGCACCTTTGTCCACAATGCGACCGAGTTGCTGTAAAGAGAGTAAGTAGCGGTATATGGAAATGTAGAAAATGTGGAGCAGTATTTACTGGTGGTGCATACGTACCTGTAACTCCAATGGCAAAAACAGCCGCAAGAAACATTAAGAGGATTGTTGGAGGTTTGTGAATTGTATAAATGCGCAGTATGTGGTACATTAATTGATCCAAAAGATTATATGGAAAACAAATGTCCCCGATGTAGATACAGAATCCTTTTTAAAGAGATTCCAGAAGTTAAAAGAACTATTAAATCCAGATAATCCATTATTATTAATGGATTCAATCTAAATTTTTTAATAAATATTTATCCATAATTAGGTAGTTTTTTAATGATAATAACAACCTCGAGGAAACCTTCAAATCGCACCCGATCATTCTGCCAGAGTTTAAGCCGAGCCTTAAATTCAAAGTATATTAATCGGGGTAAAATGAGCATGAGGAATGTTCTTTTAAAAACAGTAGAATTAGAATATTCCAATTTACTTATTATATCAGAGGAAAAAGGAAATCCAAATACATTAACATTCTATAATAATAAAGGAGAACCCTTAATAACTTTAGAAGTCTCTGTGGCTCTTAAAAATATTCGAACTAATATTAATCATAAAAAACTTTCTGTAATCTGTCAGATTGAGGAATTAAAGGACCTAATACCTATCTTAGATTTACCTGAAGAAACTAATGGTTCAGATTCTAATCTCCTTATGATCAAAAAACATGATGATAAAAAGGCCATTATTGAATTTATTGATGATAAGGGTCACCAAACCAATCCAATTATATATATTCATGATTGGAGTATAGGATGAAATCCCTTAAACATGTTGAAACTGAAATTGAAATTGAATTTGATACTTTCCAGGAAGCAGATAATATTTTAAGATCAATACAACCGGAAATTCAATCTGCTCCTTCAGATAGATCAACAGTTAATGCTTATCTTAAAGATGATAATGTTTTAAGAATAGAGATAGATGCAGAAGATGCTCCTTCATTTAGAGCATCTATAAATTCATATTTAAGGTGGATAATTTTATCCTATGAGGTTTCAAAATTAAAGTAGATTATTTATAATCCTGAACTGATGGTTCAATAAAATATTTTCTATATCAATTTTAAAGTTTAAGAGGTGAAAAAATGGAACTTCCACAAAATATTCAACATCAAATTGCCCAGTTCCAGCAGTTACAACAACAGGCACAGGCAATTTCAATGCAAAAACAGAATGTCGAGATTCAAATTAAAGAAACTCAAAAAGCTGTTGAAGAATTAAAAAAAACAGAAGAAGATTCTGATATATATAAAACAGCTGGTAATTTATTGGTTAAAGTTAAAAAAGAAGATATTAGTAAAGAACTTGAAGAAAAAGTTGAAACACTGGAGCTTCGCGAGAAAACCATTAAAAGACAGGAAGAAAGGATAATGAAACGTCTCCAGGAGATGCAATCAACTATTCAAGATGCTATGCAAAGTGCAGGTATACAGCCGGGGCTAGGTACTTGAATAAATTGAAAAAACTTTCACAGGAAGATCTTTCAAAGATCTCTGATTTTGCGGTTTCTACCGCACAAAATTTTATTTTTGATAGAGTATCTAAAAAAGAAATCATAGATCTAGATTTAAATACTCATATAACCTATGAAGAGGAATTAAACGTAGATATACAAATTGAATTATCATTAGATGATTTATGCAGTATTGACGAGGGAATTGCTGATGCTGCAGTGGAATATGCAATTAAAGAACTTGAAAAATACCTTGATGAAAATTATCGGTCTTAAAACTTTCACATTTTTTAATAATAGTTCCATAAATTTGGCAAATATCTTCCTATTTTTTTTGTTTAAAACAATTGTTAAATTGAAATTAAAAACCTAATTTTCAATAACAAGAGGTATTACAAATCCTTTTTTATTTAATCACATCGTAATACTTTTTTATAAAAAAGTATTTATATGATAGGGTTCTTTATTATAATTGTCAAGTATAATCCAAGCCATAGTTTCCTTGCTAATCCTAAATGGAATATACATGACTTTTTCATCTGTAGGGCATCCAAATTATTCGCTCAAATGTATCATTTCAGATGCCCTATACAAACACTTTTTTAGCGGGGGTCATCTAAATGAGAAAAAACATGGATATAAATTTAGATCATGCGCTAGAGAAACTAAAACATTTGGAAACTAATCTTAAAACCGATAAAGATAACAATTTAGTTTGGATAACCTTTCCGTATACCCCTAAAAATCTAAAAATTGTAAAAAAATGTTTAAAAATATTAAAATGGCCAGAAACAGATTATAATCTTAATTTTGATGAAAATTTAATCTTTATCGAAAAAGATGTTTATGATACAGATATTTAAATTTTTTTTATTAAAATCAATGAAGATAATTTTCTTCAAATTAAGAAACTATTTTTTAAAATATCCTCATTAACTTACTTATTTTATATATCATTAACTTCTAAAACAACAGGATAAATTTAAAATATCATTAAATTTTATTTTATCGCATTTTATGAATAAAATTATTAAAATTTATCGTAAAAAAGGGTAATTTTTATTAATTTTGCACCCAATATAATTAGGTCGTAGAATATATACTGCTTTATACCTAGAATACTGTACAAAAATATATTGGAAGCTTAACACTGAATTAGAAGGCTTCAACGCAATGCATCTGTTAATAATGTTAAATAAAACTTTAAAAAATATTTATACACTATTTCAGATATTAAATTAGATGATAAAATATTTATTTAAAAAAATTCGATATTCTTAAGGTATTCTTAAAAGTGAATAGGCTCATCAACAATATATTCTTTTACTCAATTTCTATTGTGATAAAGGAATATTTTATTTTTATTCATGATTATGTTGTTTATTATTTATTTTAAGATTATTAAACATATTACTAATCCACTATATTTTAAAAGAATAGTAATAATCCTATTAAAAGCGAAAATATTAAATAGTAGCGTGACTTATTTTTGATTGTAATATCAATAAATTAAGAAAAAGTATTACATGAGATCTTTATGGAAACTTTCTGCCATTCAGTTCTCCCTCCTTAATCTCCTTGAGTAGGGATTTTGAGTTAAATTTGAAGTTTAAATTCTGATCCCTACCATTAAAGGAGATGAGGCAACAATAATAACCGTATTAAATAAACTATTTTTATTCTAGTTAAGATATCAAATAGTTTTAATACTATTTATTGTAAAGCTGCTTGAATTTTGATCAGATTAAAGTTAAATACTTGAAAGAATTATTTAGTGGTTATTTTAATACATTTTTATAAAAAGAAAATTTTAAAACCAAGTATTTAAATTAAGTTTATATAAGGTTAATTAAATTTATTACCTATTAATTAATTTTTTTTTAATAATTAAAATTTTATACAGTTTTAATTTATCTCTTCAGGGATTATTGGTTTTTGATTTTTAAATAAACTTATTTTTAACAGTTCATCATGTTATTACGCTCAGCGATAGAATATTGTAAATAGTAATACTGGGGTGAAAAGTATTACAAATAACTGGATTTTGAGGCATTATGTAATAACATAAATTTAATATATAGTATTACTACTATTGTTTTTTTACTGAATATATAGGAGGTGAAAAAATGAAAAACAAAGCAATATTACTGACGATTTCGCTTGTGTTTATGCTGGCACTGTGTGGTACAGTTTCAGCAACTGAAGATGTAAACGAGGGTGATTCTGGTGGTGTTGATCCAGATCTGCCTGATGTGCCTGAAGAAACTGATACTGGATCAGAAGATGATTCGGCTGAAGATTCGCAGTTAGTGGATCCTATTATTGGGGTTGAGGTAAATTATGAATATCCTGATGATAGTGAAATTGTTCCTTCCATAACAGTAACTGATAGTGAAGGAAACTTGATTGATTTTGAGAAAACTTACAATCATGCACATGCTGCTTATGAGATAAGTTTTGTTTATCCTGATGTTACTGAAGGTACAGTTTTTAAGATAAAAGTCAGTGCTCCGGGATATCAAACACAGGAGAAGGAAGTTTCAGTAAATACCAATCCTGACAATCCAGATGATCCGAACTTTTATGGTAATGTGGAGTTTGATCTGCAAGCTACACCCAACTATCGGTTAGGAAGAGAAGTTATCAGAAAGGCAAATCAACTACTAAACCTAACAAACGCTGATCCTGAGAATATTTTATGTATTACCAGTGCAGGCCTTACTTATCTTAACAATACTACTACAGAAGATTGTTTAGAAGGTATTCTTAATGGCTCTAATGGTAAGATAACTTATGGTCAAGGAAATCTATTAACTCTTCGAAAAACAAGGGTTGACCCAACGAATTTTGCATTTATTCTCAGAAATGGCAGTAACATGACGGTTGCCTACTACGACCAAAATGGTAACCTCGTTTATCATGGAACAATTTCAGCTAATATGACATCAGCACAATGGAACACATTTGTTTCAAAATTTGGTCAAGACGATGCATTTCCATATGCTAGTTTAGCAAATGCTTGGGCTGTAGGACTTCCCTCTGACACTCTGCGACAAGCAGCTTATCACGGTCATTTATGTTTGGGAACCATCAGTGGACAAGCCATGGTTCAGACTTTGCTCAAATATTACCCACCTGGAGATTTAATTGGTGGAGTTCAGGAAGAGACAAGTTACAGAGTATTAGGTGTACCTGGAAACTCTGATGATGATGCATATATGTACCTACTGGATCTTACAATTGGAAAACGTGCATATGTAGGATATGCCACTGATGTCGATAACACTTTAACTGGTTTCATTAAATGGTGTTCAGCAACCAATTCTGGAACTTTAATATTAATGAGATTCGATGAGGATGCTGTTCTAACATTATATGGAAAATCAAGATCTGAAGTGTATTCAAGCATAGCTAATGAACTAGCGTTCAATAATTGGTTAGTAGACCGATTAACCAACAATCCAGAGTCTTTAGTGCAAATTGTCGGTGCTTACACCGGACTTACTGAGGAAGACTACAATTATTTAGCAGGTGGACTTGACTCAAGAAATCCAGTGGCCGATGCACACGGGTTAGATATGGAATATATCCAAGGAAAAATTGATTCTGGAGTTCTTACACCAGCAATTCCAGCTTCCAATCCAGATCCTGTTGTCGGAACTTTAACTGACGAACAAATGAAACAAATTGGTAAAGCTGCCGTTGACAAGGCAAGAGAAATATTTGCAGCTCTAGGAATAACACTGGAAAATGATGATCCTAACTTAACTGTGTTTACTTCAGCAGGTTATGTTAGAATTAATGGACAAACCACTGATATGACATGGGACGGTATCTTTGAAGAATTAGGTTCCAGATTAAGCAGAGCAACATTATTACCAGTACATAGTGCAATATATGGTGATTTATGGTTCCAATTTTCCTTAGAAGATCAGATCAATAAGACTGTGATTAGTAGATCACTTATCTACAACCCCGAAACTGGTGAATTTACAGTAGAAGATGGTGCTAAATGTAACATTGGTAACGTTATATTATATGATCCACCATATGATGCACTCATGGGTTGGTTATGGCATAATCACGTTTGTGGAGGAAGTTCACCAGGATATCTCATAACAGACTACATATATGAAAATTATCCAACCAGTGACGATGAGAGTTACATATTTGTTGCTAATTCCGTTAGCTGCAGAGATGACATATATCAGTATCTAATGGGAATATCTCCAGGTGCAGGAACCTACTTCAGCCAGAGAATGACTGGTGCTTCAACTGGTTCTAGTATTGGAATCCTAATAAAATGGAATGAAAAGTTAGGTGTTGGAGAAGCTATCATTATAGATTGGACAGGTCCAATTTTTGCTCCAGGTTCAAACTCTCTTGAAGAGTACATTAGATTGTATAAGGGTGATTATTCTTCACCAAATCTACTTGCTGCTCCAGTAATAACCACATTTAATAGGTTAATTACTAAAGAAGATCTTCAAAAAATCCTATCTGGAGGAGATGCATCTGGTAACGCATTAGTATATGTTAAAGGATTACCTGTAAGAAATTTATCTGATCTGATCCCTGCAAACAATGGTTCTCAGGATGGTAATCAGAGTGGAAATACTGACGGTAATCAAAATGGTAGTTCTTTAGTTCCTGGTTCTCAATCTGGCAGCGGTACAGGTTTACCTGGTAGTTCTGTTGGTGATTTAGGACCTTCAGTTAATGCTGCATCTCAGGTTTCCACTGAAAGTGGCGAATCTGATGGTGAAACAGGTTCTAGCCACGAAGTTTCCAAAGTAACTCCAGAATCTGAAGGATCTGGCATTAATACTATATGGATTGCTGTAGGTGCTATCCTGATAGGCTCTTTAGTTGCATTAGGATTCTTTAAAGGAACCATACTTGGCATGCTAAAATAAATCAACCCTTTTTTTTCTTTTTTTTCTTTTTAAAAATTATTAAATTAATAAAAATTTTTTTCCTAACTTAGTTTAATCAAGTTTTTTCTATATTTTAGTATCTCTTAGTATTACTAAATCCCCGAATTTCTATTTAAAAATAATAATAAAAAAGTAATAACAAGTATTATATATTGGAATTACTAATATTTTTTAAAAAAAGAAAAGGAGATGAACTATATTAATAATTTTAAAAAAGAGGGAATACTTCTAATCTTTATGGTAATTTTTGTCTTGACACTTTCTGGGGCGGTTTCAGCCCATCCTGGGCACGGCGTTTATCCAGAACCGGTTGATTCTGATGATACTTCTGATTCTAGTTCAAATTCTGGTTCAAGTTCTTCGGGAAGTTCAAGTCAAAGCACATCTAAAACCAGGGACAGCACGACTAGTTCAAGTGGAAGCAGCTCAACTGGTGCAACAAATGACAGACAAACTTCAACTTCATCTAATGATAATAACGATAATTTTGGAGTAGAACCTGTGGAAGGTGCAAATAACACAGATATGACGAACGATACTTCCAACGATTCCGATAATTATTCTTCATGGAATAACATGGCCATTATGGGCGTAGTTGTGGTTGGTTTAGTTTCATTTGCTTTTCTGTATAAAGGTGGTTTTTTTTAAGTAGTTAAATCTATTGTTATTTTTAAGAATATACTTAGTTTTGAGTTAATTTACTTAATAAGGAGGTTAAATTTTGCATTTAATGGATGGACTCATACCTTTGTGGCAAGCAGCGATCTACTGGATAATATCTGTTGTAACTGTATCAATTTACTTATTTAAACTTTCTAAAAGCGAGGAAAAAGAACGTAAAGTGGTTTATACTGCTATTTTTACTGCTGCAGCAGTTGCAGCTTCATCTATATCAATACCATCACCTTTCGGAGTATCTATACACTTCTTCCTCATACCTTTAGTAGCTATAATTTTAGGTCCTCTTAGCGGAGTTATAGTAGCTTTCCTCTGTCTGATTATACAATTTTTCCTGTTAGGTATGGGAGGTATAACAGTTTTAGGAGCCAATACATTGACTATTGGTGTAGCATTGAGTTTGTCAACATACCTGTTTTATAAATTATTATCTGACCTTGATCAACGTTTAGGTATATTTTCTGGTACGTTTATGGGGATAATTGTAGCAACTATTACCCAGGTTTTGATATTGTTGTGGGCAGGAGTTGCTAATCTGGAAATGTTGATGGTTACATTAATTCCGTTTTACCTATTTATAGCAGTGATTGAAGGCGCAATAAATGTTTTTATAATATCTTTTATTTCAAAAGTGAAACCGGAACTTTTAAAACTTGATAAAATCTAGAAGGAGGTAAAAAAAATGAATATGAGATCATTAAGTATTTTAATAATCATTCTGGGAATGATTACCCCGGTCAGTGCCCATGGAGTTGATATAACACCTGAATCAACAATAATAATTGCTGATGATTCTACAGGGAAGATGGCCAAAGAAACAGTAGATGAACTGGGAGTGGAAGTTGGTGTATACATATTTAAATCAGATTCGGATGTGACCCATCAACTGGAACATGCTCTTACCAATCCTGATAAAAAAATCATTGCAGTGGCTTATCAGGATACAGTCAATAAGTTTTTATCAGAAAATCCTGATCTATCCAACAGAGTAATAGTATCTGCTGCCGATGAAAATTCAATTAAAGAGAGTTTAAACAAATTGAATATCACTGCGGCTTCCAGTGAAGATAGTTCTAATAACTCCAGTAACTTTTTAATTCCATTCGTCACAGGTCTTTTGATTGGAGCTTTGACAGGTCTGTCTATTGGTGCTTTCTGGATGAAAAGAAAAATGTCATAAAAAATTGGATATAACTCTTTATTTTGAGGACATAGCAGGGAATTACTACTTTTTTATTCTTTTTATTTCATAAAATTAGTTTTTCCATGTGTACAGTTCCTAATTCATTATTGGTGTCTTCAGTAATTTTATATCCCTTTGATATCCAGAAGTCCACAGACCCCTGCACTGTTTTATGGGTATGTAAATATATCTGTTTATAACCTGCATTTTCACAGAATTTCTCAGCAGTTTTAACCAGTGAAGAGGCAACTCCATTTCTTCTGTACCTGTTATCAACAAAAACTCTCCATATACTGGCTGTATCTTCTGCTTGATAAACTCCATCAAAAATTTCAAAGTTTTTATCATAGGATCTAATGCCTAGAGTACCAATAACTTTTTGGGTTTTATTGTGAATTGCCATGTAAAATTGATTTTTCATGGGGTAAATATAATGGTCAGCCAGGGCTTTTATATCTTTATGGTATTCTGGAATGTAACCATATCCAAATTCTTCTTCAATTATATTAAAAAGAAATTTACGGACTTTAAAAAGTTGAATATCCTCTTTTTCTAACTTTTTGATTCTGAAGTAGCTCATTTGAACACCTATATTCTAATTATTACTATTCGTTCCTATATCCAATAATTAGTAATACTCCTTTAGACATAGTTATGATATGACCTCTATTAGTCTAAATTTATATAAAAAAATATTGGTAAAAATAGCAATATTAACTGAAAACATAAAATTTGATTTCACTAAATAATACAATTAAGATAAATAAATTAGTGGCTTCTTAATTTTGATTTTAATTTTGTATTCAAAATTCATTATGCAAAATAATTTTAATTTCAAATAGTATTGATTTTTATCCAAAATGTATTAACAATAGAAAGAAATTCTACCTTTAAGTAATAATACGAAATAAATAGAAAGTATTAAATAAAATAAAGAATAACCATCCTTTAATGGCAAAAAAGATAGTTATTACCTCAAACAAAAAAATTCAAGTGTTTATTTGAACCATATTCCCTCCTTGAATATACCCATTAAAAGTCTATCTGCCATTATAGACCCGTAAACACTAAAAAAGGAATAGGGCATCGAAATCTAAGTTTATAATCAAATAACTCCTTATCGGTGCCTTATAAACTTTTTAATAATAATTTTTTAATTTAAAATCAAACTTTTTTAAAATTTCCAAATTAAGTCCAAATTAAGAAATATGCTAAATTTCCTTTCAATGGATCAGTTAAATAAATTTTATAAAAAAGGAGTATAACCTAATCAGCTTATTAAATAATATAACAATTTTGTTTATATTGATTGAATTTATTGGTAATCTTTCATGAGAAATTGTAGATTTTTTACTGGAAATATTTTTATTCAATCTCTTTGTTCATTATCATACGCTGTATAAATTCACTAACATCCCTAAAATATTTATCATGATCTATTCCACGACTTTGGAGCATTTTTTCATGATCATGTGGTATGTGGGACAAGCTTTTGGATATTGCAGATAACAATACTGTAACTTCAACAGGATCCAAATTTTGACGAATTGTCCCATCGTCAATACCTTTTTTAATTGATTGACAGAGAATTGAGAATCTTTCATTACGCAACTTGAGAATTTCCATTGCACATTCACTAATATATGGTAGGGAATTACCTGATTGTTTTTTAGTTTCTTTCTTTACAATTTCATTTTCAATAATTTTTTTACTAGCCAAATTGAACCTTCCAGACTGGAAATAGTTATAGATCTGGATATAATCTGGATATTCTTTGGTAAACTTGTAATAAGCAGTTCTATATGCATTTACCAGGTTTATACCTTTATCTTCATTATGCACTGCTTTTTTGATCATAGAGTTTAAGATTCTAGTTCCCCTCAGTACAATTGTAAAAAATAGTGACTCTTTATTTTCAAAATATAAATATATAGTTGCTTTGGAAAGTTCTACATCTTGTGCTATGTCATTCATAGAAACATTATCATAGCCTTTTGAAAAGAATAGTCTTTCTGCAGCGTTGATAATATCATTTTTTCGTTTCTTTTTTTCTCTTTCCCTTCTCTCTACGATTGACATATATTCACCCATTTTTCTTTATTTGTATTAGATATATAGTATTATGTTTATAAAATAATTTTTTACAGTGCTGAATAATTTAAATTGTATTGGCATCTTTTAAATTATTGTTATCTGTTACCTAAAATAAAATAATTAATGTTATTGCTATTAAAATAGACTATTTAAAAATTAGTTTGGAATAGAACAATATTAAAAAAATAAAAAAATTGTGGAAATAATCCACATTTAAAAGGGATACTCCCTAACCTGCGGGATTAATTAAAGCTCTTTCACCGCCAGGCATGAATTCTCTTAATGCACCTTTGGCAATGGATTTTCTTGGTCTTTCAAAGTCAAATGCAAGGTTTTTATCTGCAAAGGCTATCTTGATTAAAGGATTGACACAAAAAGCGTCGCCCCTTGCAGCGTGAGGTGCTTGGGCTATTCCAGCATATTCTGGCTGGTGACCTACATTCATAGCATAGTTAGGATAATTAGGTCCTCTTAACTCATGGATTAACCCTTCATCACTTCTTACGGATAATGAGTTTGAAGCTCCACATTGATCTTGAAGATCGTATCCATAGAAACCTAGTCTACTGTGAACTTCTTTATGCAAGATTTGGCTTAAATACCATCCATTAATTCCCGCATTTGAGTTTCCTGTAGCAAACGCGGTAGAACATCCTGCTGCTGCTGCAGCTACTGCTGCTCTTTGTGATCCTCCAAAATGATCCTCTAAGAGTGTTGGAATTTCATATTGTTCCATTGCATATAATGTTACTTCAGTTGAAATATCTTTTACAACATCCATATCTGCTTTGGTTCCACAAATACCATATTTATCTTCCACATATTCCTTTCCATAGTATACAAAGTCGTCTAATATATCATCTGTGTAAGAAGCAGTTGCATATTGTGTAAACCCGACACCACCAGACATGTAAGAACCGAGCCAGATCTGGTCGTAAATAGCTGCTGCGGCTGCTATAACTTCTAAACTAATTTTGGCAGGGTCATCTGAAATCCTGGAGGTCTGAATCATATCTGCTAAAACTCCAAATGCAATTCCTCCTGGCTCGTTTGGTCCTCTTGCCCTTCTAGCTGGTAAAAATGTTCCCATTTCAATTACATCGGCATGTTTTGCTGCATATGAAAAGTCTGCTATTGCGGCTTCCCCTGCACAGAGTTTGTATGCTGAAATGAAACTCATACCAATCTGCATTGCAGACCATCTGGATACTGTTCCTCCGTCGCAAGTTCTTACAACCAGTGTAGGTACTCTACTTATCTGATAGGTTTTGCTGCCAACGTAACTTTTCAACATCTCGGCTTGTTCTTCTGGAAATTCTTTGTTTATATCTATCATAAACCTTTTATCAAGTTCATCAGCGAGATTATCGTCTCCTGTAAATATTTTAGCATAACAATCTCCTACTAAACCTGGATGAACTTCTACCATGTGTTCTTGAACAACAGCTCCTCCAGGGAGGGCGTGGTTTATTGTTTCCATATAATTATTTATGGTTTCTGGTGTAACTTCTACACCTAAACGTTTTTCTAGAACGGCATGGCCAGTGTCCATACCCACAATAATGGTTCTTTTTATATCATCTGATAACTGCTGAATTGCACTGTTATTACAGAAATGGAGATCGTCACCTTCTACGTAAGTGTCTGTTCCAGATATTTTATAGGCCATTAACTTTCTCTGGCCTAATGGAACCCCGATATCCGGATTATAAAATGGAAGACCTCCTCTTTCTTTCTCTAGTTTTTCAGCATATTCATTAAATTCTTTTTTACGAGGTGACTGCTCCCAACCTCCAAAGCAATAATAGTCTGTGTAATGTTCGTTAGGATCCTCGTCAAATTTATTTTTTAAAGCTTTTAGAAACAATTTTTTTTCGTTTTCCATTTTATTCACCTAATTTACGCTTTAAATCACTTTTGAAAACTTCTAATCCAAATCCACCATCGGTCCTCGCTGAGTGAATTGTTTCAACAACCTCGATTGCTTCTTTATCTTCTCGCATACTTATGTTATCACTTCTGTAAATTGTGGTTATTTCTTTGAGGTGGTCCTCATCTAAGGCCTCACCCATATCCACTGGCTCGTCTAAGGGTCTTCCAACCTGGTCCTTTATGTAAGATATTTGATTAGTTTCTTCATTGTACACGTATCTTTGAAGAGCATCAAACATCAACCCATTTTCGTCCAATCTTAATGAATGACCGTGGACAGTTGCACCGCGTATACCTGTTTTTGCAGGGTCAAAGAATTCCGTTTCAACCAATGTTTTTGATATTTTTTCTAAATCTAGTTCCCTTATTTCTATAACTTGTCTTCCGGATAATGTTCCAGTATCTACACCTCTAAATCTCCACATGTAAGTTCTAGCTCTATCATATGGTTGTGCAGGTGCATTGTACATTGAATCTGTAAATTGAACATATCTTGTTCGGTTACCTTCTTTTGCACCAGCTAAAGGTTCTACCAGTTCTTTCATCATATCCTCTTCAAAATCCATTTCTTCAAGAGGCGGATGTACAGTTTTGTAACCTTCTCCAGGGTTTCTATGACCTAAAATTTTAACTATATCTTCATCCGCAATTTCCCTAATCTTTTTAAGTTCGAAATCAGGGTCCATATGATTTTTACGATTTTCAGCAATTTTTGTTTCTCCAGGGGAGTACTGAGCTTTATAAGACATTTAATCACCTATTAATTTTATAGTATCACAGGACTTTGAGTTAGGATCTACCATTCCTATTAGGGAAGGATCAATACCTTCCTCAAATCCTAAACCTAATTTTAAATAATCAGAAACAGTAATATTCGTTTTTGTAAAAATACCTGCTGAAACATCATATTCACAGCTTAAATTATTTTTTAACAACTTTTCTAATTTTTTCAGGAATAAGTCCAGTTTTTCATACCTTAAGGTTATTATTAATTCCCCAACTGTAACAAAAAGTTCTAAATTTTCTTTTTTTACTTTAATAACCTTTCTATCTTCATGATTAACTGGTGTTCCCTTTGCAGGACCATAACCTATAATTTTAGGTATGGATTTTCCATTTACCAAAATCCTTAAAATCCCATCAAATTCCATAATACGATTAAGTATTTTCTCGGCAGTTTCGGGCTTTAAACGTCGGTAAGGAAATATTTTTACATCTACGGCTTTAATTTTTTCCATATTACCGCCACAAATATTATTTTTATATTTTATCTTTTATTTCTCGAGCTCCATCTGCTACATATTTTATTGGTTCTTTGAAGTAGTTTATATCTCCGTAAACTGTGCCCACCAATCCGGATGTCGCTTCAACTGAAAACATCTGTGTCCCTGCATCTAAACACATTGCTGCAGCAGAACATGGGATTGCAAATCCTTTACTATGTCTAGTTACAACGTGGTTTCCGTGGAAAGTTCCTGGACCGCCTCCTCCATAAATTGAGTGGGAGAAGAAACTCATACCTACACCTGTACCTTCCACACGTCCATAATCTACGCTAGGAAGACTAGTCTCATATTCCAATATGTCGTTGTAGTATAATATTGTGGATGCTATTCCTTGAGCGGCTCTAGATGCACCTATGTTAACAATTACTGCACTTATCAATCCAGATGCAGCGTAAGCATTCCATAATGCCCAATCTGTAGGTTCATATACTTTGTATCCTGACGGCATTGTTTTTGCTACTTTTATTACTCCATCGTCTAAGGCTCTTTCAACTAATGATGCAACAACAGTTCCCACTGTACCTTTCCCGTTTTCTTTGACCAAGTCAAATACGAGATTATTAGCGTTTAATCCCTGATATGCCATCCCTAAAAGATGATATCTTTCAAATGCACCTAATGCATCACCTGTTTCAAACATAGATGTATGTTCCAAAATTGAAGATAAAGCTACTGCGTTAAGGGTATTTTTCTTGGTAATTGCAACCACGTGGTTAGCCATTATATTTCGAAGACCGTATCCAAGTCCTTCCAGCATAACTGGCGGTCCAAGTAGGGCAGTAATGTTTGCCCCTGAGAAATCTACAGTTTGAGGATATCTTCCTAAAACAGCAGTTTTAACTGCAGGTGCATCGAACTTATCAACATCAAATGTATCTATGATTGCTTGAATTACTGCTCCTCCTGTTACTAAAGTGGAAACAGTATAATCTGCTGCCATAGTCATTCTCTGTGAAGGCAATTGTACCAGCATTTGTTTGCCCCCGTTGATGAGTTTGATGTTAAAATCATCATCTTCTTTGACTTGAATCATTCGTCTAATCTTTTCAGATATCAAGTCTACATTGTCAACCAAGGGTATTTTTAATTCCCTTCCAGGGACAAAATTTGATTTTCCACCGTAAGCTGCCTTTTCTAGTGATGTTTCTATTCCTGATAAATTAATAGCAACTGAACGTTTCACTTCATGCACTATTTTTTCGATTGTAGGATTTATCATGGGGCTAACTGCTTCTAAAGGAACATTTTCTTCTAAAAGCTTTCCATTCACCCCGTATAGGTCTATTCTATCTTCATATGTTGGCATTACTTTTACACCTCTTTTGATTGTTTTCATTTTAAAATGAAACTAGCAGGTAAGAAAAGCTACAAACGGCTTTAAGAATAAAAATTTGAGAGAGAGCAAACATTTGTTAGGGGGAAAAAGGCTCAATATAAATTTATCTCAGTTAATTTTTTTAAAACCTTTGTAGCAGTGAAAAAAAAACATCGTTATTAAATAAATATGATGTTCCTTTTCATTTTCCTGATTTTAACATATTTAACTTATAGTAATAATATGACTATAAGTTATTTTATAATTACTGGTCATTTAGTATATAAAGTTTGCAGTTAAAATAGTCTGATTGAAAAATGGTATTAAATAACTTTTACTTAATTTTAGAGATTAATCAAATGAATAATATATTAAAAAATTCTAAAAAATTTCTTTTATCAATTTTATGTTTTTAAATAGGACTAAATTGAAAAATAATGTTTTATACAAAAAAATATAAATAATTTATATCAATCTTATAGCAGCATCTAAGTTTTTAGAGATTTTATTAACGATCTGAGGCACAGTAGATGTTATAACAGCCATATTTGAATTTTCAAAGGCCTTTTTGTCATTGGATCCTGCACCAATAACATTTGAATTTAATTCTTCCTGCAAGTTATTTATTGTGGCTTTTTCTACCCACGGATCAATGTCACTGATAATAATTTCATCCACATAACCATCTAATTCTTTGGCCAAAGCCCATGAAACAAATCTACCTCCTAATAATGATACACTACTACCTTCCAAAATATCTACTACATCTCTGGTATTTCTTTCAATTTTTATATTTTTGTAAAGGTTTGAGTTTGCTAAAGCAACCCAGTGAGCATCACCAACCTCTAAAGATCCAATTTTATTAGGATATATATTATCAATTCCCACAATTTTCACAGCTCTAGCCAGGGCTTTTAATTCTCCTTTTTGAATGGGTACGTTAGTTAATTGACTTTTAACTTCCTCTTTCATAATTTTTATTATTCTAGATAGTCCAAAATTACCTCTTTTAGCCGTTCCTGGTGAATATCCGCACATATAACCATGATGATTCTTTGGAAAACCAGTAATTATTGCATTAAGACCCGCTCTTAAACCAACTCTACATTCATCTTCATACGCACCATTGGTTGCTACCACTTTTCCAGGAACAAGAATTCTGGCCATAGAAACTGCTTTTGCAAAGCTTTCCAACCTATTTTTAGATGTGTTGAATGGTCCACCTTCTAAAACAAACACATCAGCACCTAATTCAATTCCCTTTTCAAAACCTGTTATAAGGTCTTCATAACCGTCACCAACAAACATGATGGCTTCCACTCCCTTACCATACTTTTTGGCAAGTTTTGAAGTTTCTTCTGCTTCTTCTAATGGTGCCGCATGCCCTTCTCCACCTTGTTCACTGGTTAAATTAATTGCAACAGCAGAACTAAGTTTTACCCACTCTTCTTTATCCACTTCATCTTCTTTTTCTTTTTCAATAAGTCGTGAGTGTATTCTATCTCGGGGACATCCGTTATATGGTGGTCCGGCAGAATAACATTGTCCTGAACATTTTACTATTTCTTTAGGAAATCTCATGGGCCCATAACGTCCGAAATGATCAAGATCCAGCGGTACTTCAATTAATTCATTAACTTCTCGGATAATATCTATACTCTTCATGCCGTGTGATTCTGCAATATCTGCAAAGGCATAGGCACATATATGTATCGGTGCTCCTATCATGTCTGCTAAAATAGAATTTCCATAAAGGTCAATTTTATTGAGGTCAGATGCACAAGTTCCTACAATAATTTCAGTTAAATCGCAACCTAATGGAAATCTCTTAAAATTCATTCCCAGTTTACTGGCATCATAAGTATTGAGTTCTGACACTGCGTCCACCACGTCAACAACGTTTTTTGATGATTTACAAAGTTTTAATGCTGCATCCATATCATTTATGGATTCTTTTATTATTTCATGCATTTTTATCGCCTTTTGTAGTTTCAAAATCTTTTTAAATATTTCATTAAAATTCAGTATTTTTATAATTCCGTTCTAAAGCTTTATAGAATTAAATAAACGCATTTTATATTTAACTATTATCATTAATTTTCAATTTAGTATTACTAAGTTCTTAAATTAGTTCCTATTATTAATACTGGCGTAAAAAAATTAAAATATTGAAACAGATTATTCCATTTTAATAAAAAAGAAAATAGATACTCAGTATTCTATTAAATGGTCTTTAAACACTTTTTTCATGCTTTGGATTATTATTCAAACATTTTTCTCATGCATCTACGTATAGTACCTTCTGATGCATTTTTTCCCATTAAATTTTGCAGTTCACTGGTTAGTGCCTGTGCTGCCACTAAATAAGTAGGTTTGATATCAGATTTTTCAGCCCATTCCAGTACTTCAGAATTAAGTTTAGATAGGGTTGTGATTGCAGCATCCAGTTCGCCCTGTTCATCAAGTAAATGCATTGATTTAGCACTTTTTATGAGTAAATCAGGATTTATAGCTTTTAACATGCCATTTACACCTGAAGTTTCAACTAACGAGGCCATAGTTTGCAAAGTCATGAGAATCTGTTTTTCTACCATTTCTTTAGGTGCTTTAATTATTTGCGTGCCTATATAATAATAATCAAGGACACCAGAAAGGGTTACGGCAGTTACAAGAGATCCCATGTCAGATACTGCTGAGGAAACATCTGCAGGAACTATAAATGCTTCCTTTCCACAGCTTTCTGCCAGTTTTACGCATTTTTGGATTTGTTTGTCGCTGGCAATATCTATATTATTGGTAGAATGTCCCCCTATAACGTAATGTTCATGTTGTGGAGTTCCAGGTACTGCTGCCGGATGCATGGAAGCAATACCAATGTCTTTTCGATCTTTTCTAAGTTCTTTTTCCAAAACATAGTAAAGTACTAAAGGAGAAACTGTACATGTATTAGCGATGATTCCGTTTTCAGGAATATATTTGATAATTTCTTTAGCAATTTTAAATGTTTTTTTACCAAAAGGAGTGAACAATACTGCTATTTCTACATTTTTAGCTGCTTCAACATCGTCTGAAGTGATCTCCACCCCTGCATCTTTAACACTTTTCCAATGATCATCAGTGAGCATGTCCTGGTTAGGTTCAGCCAGATAAACTTCATGTCCGGATTGGGCAAACTCTATTGCCATTTTACTCCCACCGTATGGAGGTAATCCACCATATTTTTCAGGGAGATTAAGTTGTTTAACATAGAGATTCTGATTTCCTGCACCATATACTGCAATTTTCATTTCATTCACCAGATAGAAATGATATATTTATGATTATAAAGTTAAATGAGCTCATAACAATTATACAATATTTAAAAAAATTAAGGTTAGGTAGATCGTTCCAGAGGTCCGAGCTTTTTGATGGCATCATAAAAATCTACCATAGTCTTTTGGAACTTATCCCCTTCTGAAGCAGAGATCCATTCAAATCTGAACCTTTTTTCATCTATACCAAACTCCGGAAGAAGATCTTTAATAAATTTTGCTCTTCTTCTCCATTTGTAATTTCCAGCATCATAGTGACAATCTCCTATATGACATCCACCTACAAATACTCCATCAGCTCCTTCTTTAAAAGCTTTGAGTATCATCTCAGGGTTGATTCTTCCAGAACACATAACCCTTATGATTCTAACTCCTGAAGGGTATTGCATTCGGGCAGTTCCTGCGGTATCTGCCCCACCATATGAACACCAGTTACAACAAAATCCTAATATTTTTGGTTCATCAGACATATTAATCACCTTTTTAAAATTAATTGTTAATTTACTCCTTTTCAGGACTGTATAATGGTGGTAATTCTTCACTAACCCCTGCAACGAATCCTGTTTCATCTTCATATTTTTTCTGCATTTTTTGGAAAATCACAGCGATAGGAATTTCCATAGGACACACATCTTCGCACTGGCCGCAATTTATACAACTAAAACTTATGTGGGATAATCTTATGCCTTGGAATGTTAGAGGATTTGGAGGGATCTCGTTTTCAGTAACATAACATTCATTATCTAATGCACATTCTTTGCAGTAACAAATTGGGCAAACATCTCTGCATGAGAAACATTTAATGCATCTGTTCCAGTATTTGTCCCAGTTTTCAGGGGAAGGATAATTTTCTTCAAGATATTTTTCCTGAAATTTGGATGCCAGTTTTATCATGGCTTCCTCAATTTTACTTCTTATGACAATAGATTGGGGGGAAGGCTCTTTAACTGTTATATAGCCTTCTTTTGTAGCTGCTTCAACTAAATTTCTCCCTTTTTCAGTGTTTATTTCTATAAATGTCCATCCTGGTTCGGCTCCCCAGTTTCCACAGGCTATATCTGCGTTTCTAGGAATCTTTAATTCACACCTTTGACAGTTGCTGCGTCGGCCATAACCTTGTTCTTCAAGTTCATCTATTTCCACTGCTTTATGACTGCCATCTTTAAGTTCAATTATGAATTTTCCTTTGTCTATCTCTTCTTTAATCACATCATCTGGATCCACTTCATAGAAAAGGTCGATCATTTTCCTTGCTGTAACTGGTAATACTGTTCCACCACAGTTTAAACCAATTTTGTAAATATTATCCTTTTCGATTTGTTTTCTTTTCTCTAGTTCTCTTATGGCCATTGCATCGCAGGGTTTCACAGCTACAGCTAGTTTCATATCTTTCAGATAATTTTTAATCAGATCTCCAAACATGGTGGGAGCACAATGTAGAGAGCCACAGGTCTTTATTATATCATATGAGTCTTCAATAAGGGTTGGAATTCCATCATAAATATCTTCACCCATAGTTAATGCTAGAACTCCATCTACAATTTCCTTATCCAGGAGATACTGGAAAATAGAACTAACTGCTCCACCACATTCTCCCTTTTCTATTATTTCTTCATTTTTTGATCGAGCCAGTAAATATTCAGGATTCATATTTTATCACCTATAATTCAATTCCCATTTTTTCTGCAATTTTTTTTATTATAATTTCATCTTCAAGCACATCATCTGGTGTGGAGAGAATTTTTGAGATTTTTTGTGGTACTCCTGTGGTATTAATGAATGTTCCAGTTTTTTCAGCCCAACATGAAGCAGGGAGTACCACATCTGAAAGTAAAACAGTTTCGTTAATATGGCTGCTTTGAGTAATTAAAAAATCAATATGTTTAAGGGATTCTTCTGCAAAGGATGCTGGATTTGCTCCAACTACATAGAGTAATTTTACATTATTTATAAGATTTTCAATATCCCTTTTATCAAGAGCAGGAAGAATTTTCATTATTCCCCATATGTTGCAGTCCTCCATTACAGGGAGTATTTTAGATTTAGAATTTTCTGCAATATTATGGATAGTTTCAAAGTCTTTTTGGTTATCCAACTTATTAAATATGATAACAGATGATTCATTGAGCTTATTTATTAATTCCAAATCAATTGTATCTAAAAATTTAGAAATACTTTCAGTTTTTATATATTCATCAGAATTTATGCCGGTAAATGTTTTATTTAATGTATCTATCGTGATTATTTCTGCACCTTTATCTGAGGCTAATATTACTCTTCTACCCAGTAGAGGATTTTCTTTTATCACGTCACCCATTATTAAGATGAAATTTGAATTTTCCACATCCTCAAGGCTTGCAGTTTTTATTTCAAATTTAGGCATATTACCCGTAAAGAATCCAATATTCTCTATATTTAATGTGTTTGCAAGTTCTTTCAATGTATCCATTTCTTCATTTGCACATTTTCCTGAGCCTATTATCCCTATTTCTTCTGAGGAATAAGATTTCATTTTGGATACTACTACATCTAAAGCTTCTTCCCAATCAGATTTTATTAATTTGCTATTTTTATTTATTAATGGATTTTTCAACCTTTTTTCATCATCTATCAATTTATAACACTGTCTCCCTTCATAACAAGTTTTTCCTTCATTAACAGGGTGCCTTTGGTAGGGATAAGTTCCTAAAACCTTATTTTCGTTAGTTATTAAGTTTATTCCACATCCTAAACTGCAACTTGGACAAATACTATGCAATACTTCCATTTTTTCACCTTTAACTCTGTCATTAAGCCTAAAAGTCATTAATAATTCAAACAAGGATTAATTTTTGTGTAATTACTTTTTATAGAATTTTTTTTAGCTAATGAATCCTTTAAATATTGATTTGATCTATTTATACTGATATTAACGTCTTTTGTTAAATTTATTAAGTTTAACATGATATTCAGACTATTATCAAAGATAATGCCTGGTAAAATTGTATTTAGATCTTTTAAATCTTTAGATTCTATTTTATTTTCTTCTTTCAGGTTTTCAGATCCAACTATTCCATTAATTTTAAAATCTATGGGATATTCAGGGGAAGTTTTGATGAAACAGGAATATTCCATCGAAGACCTACTTTTTTCCATAAAATCAACGTGCCAATCCACATTTAGATTTAGACTAGATTTTTTTGGATTTGATTCAGGACGAATAATTTGAATTTTATTTACAGAGATTTTCATTTCGTTCACCTCTTATTAAATAACCAATAGTTAGTATTACTTATATATTATTTTTGATTTATTAAAACATCAAAAAAGCTCTTTTTAGCCAAAATACCTAATAATTCTCTTTTTTTTATTGATACAGAAAGAATTCTTTGGATATTAATTATAAGATATATTATTTATGATTTTTTTACAAAAAATTATTATCTATTTTTATCTTATTAACTATTTTATTGCTTTTTTAAGTTATTTATGGATATTTTAACATTTCAATATCATTAAAAATTAGTTAAAGTAGAATAATGGGTATAATATATCATTTCAAGACGTTAATTACATTATTAATATGTTTTATTAAATTAAATTATTGTTATTAATTTACAATTTTTTATTACTATCAATTTATTACTAATGTGGTTCTTTTTTAAAGATATGTATTAAGATCTATTGAAAAAGCTGGAAAGTCTCAAAATATTTTTAAAAATTAATACTTCTTTTTATAGTGTTTTTATTGGCTTTATTACGCCTAAAATTAAACCAAAATATTTATATTGTCTAATATTAATCCAACATATGTACTACTAAAAATGTTAGTAGTATTAACATTGTAGTAAAAAAAGGAGTGATAGTATGAAGATTGCAATATTAGGTGCAGGGTGTTACAGGACACATGCTGCAAGTGGAATAACAAACTTCACCCGAGCCTGTGAAGTTGCGGAAATGGTTGGCAAACCAGAAATAGCCATGACACATTCAACCATAACTATGGGTGCTGAATTAAAGGAATTAGCTGGGATTGATGAAGTTGTAGTATCCGATCCGGTATTTGATAACGATTTCACAGTAATAGACGATTTTGAATATGAAAAGGTTATTGAAGCCCACAAAGATAACCCAGAAAGTGTAATGCCACAAATACGAGAAAAGGTTAACCAAGTGGCTAAAGATCTTCCAAAACCCCCAGAAGGTGCAATACATTTTACCCACCCTGAAGACCTTGGTTTTGAGGTAACTTCTGACGATATTGAAGCAGTTGAGGATGCAGATTGGGTCATGACATGGTTACCTAAGGGAGATATGCAAATGGGGATTATTGAAAAATTTGCTGATAATCTTAAAGAAGGCGCTATTTTGACCCATGCCTGCACAGTACCTACTACTATGTTCCAGAAAATATTTGAAGATTTAAGCAGTGATGAAATGAATATTGCCCCTAAATTTAATGTATCATCTTACCATCCGGGAGCAGTACCAGAAATGAAGGGACAGGTTTACATTGCTGAAGGTTACGCCTCGGAAGAATCAATCTGTGACTTAGTTGATTGGGGTGTTGCTGCACGAGGCAATGCTTTTAAACTACCTGCTGAATTATTAGGTCCAGTTTGTGATATGTGTTCTGCATTAACTGCAATAACTTATGCTGGAATTCTCAGTTATCGTGACTCTGTAATGAATGTATTAGGTGCACCTGCCGGTTTTGCCCAGATGATGGCTAAAGAATCATTATCTCAGGTCACTGATTTAATGGATAAAGTGGGAATAGACCACATGGAAGAAAAACTTGATCCTGGGGCTTTACTTGGAACTGCGGACTCAATGAATTTCGGGGCAGCTGCTGATGTTTTACCGTCTATTTTAGAAGTAATGGAAAAGAGGAAAGGTAAAGGTCCTACCTGTAATGTATAAATTATTTAACCCCTTTTTATTTTTTAAATAAAATTCAAAGAAAATTAGAATATTCTATAGTTCTGCACATTCAGACCATTTAGTCTCCATGGATGGGTAAATAAATTATTTCATTAATATATCACTCATAAAAATATCAAGGTGCTAAATTGATAAAAAAAATCATCTCAAAAGCATTAAGAGAAGAAAAACTTGCAAAAAAAGAAGTATACGATCTGTTTAAAGTTAAATCAGGAGAACATGTTGAACAGATATTTGATGCAGCGTCAAACTTAAGAAATTCTAAGAATAGCACAATTAAACTAACTTCTACGGTCCATCTAACCAATATATGTAAAATAACGCCTAAATGTAAATATTGTGGTTTTGCTGCAGAAACTTCGCTGGATGGATATTATCATCCTTTTTACAAGTCAAATTATGAAATATTAAAAGCAGTTAAGGCGGTTGAAATGTCTGGAATCCCACGAGTTAGCTGTTCCGGTGCACATGGGTATCAAGGCCAACATGCAGTGGAAGCAAGTCGCATAGTAAAAGAAAATACTTCATTAGAGTTATTAGTGAATGTGGGAACGGATTTAAATCAGAGCTCTCTGGCAGAAATGGCCGAATATGGAACTGATACCATATGTTGTAATATTGAGACTTTGAATCATCAACTTTTTAATTACCTGAAACCTGGAGAGAGATTGAAAGATAGAATAAAAGCCTGTATGTTAATAAGCGAAGCAGAGCTTGAACTTTCCTCTGGACTGCTTATAGGGTTGGGTGAATCATATCAAGACAGGGTAAATCATCTATTTTTCCTCAAAGAATTTCCTACATTAGGTGAAATTCCAATTATGGGATTTAATCCATATCAGGGCACTCCCATGGAACACCATCCTCCTTGCAACTTGATTGAACAGATGAAAACTATTGCCATCACCCGACTCATTTTTCCAGATATAAGAATTACAGTTCCAACCCCTACTATTGGACCGGAAAATGTTAAATTTTCATTAATTGCAGGTGCTGATAACTTAGCCACGGTTATTCCTGAAAAATATCCTACAAATGTAAAGGGTGTTGGTTCACCTACTTACGGAAACTTGAAGGAAGTCGTAAATTGTGTAAAAGAAATGGGGCTTACTCCTGAAATATAGGTGGGTTTATGGTTTTTGAAGAGATTATTAAGAGTGCTTATGAAGAATCAGTTAGTGGAAAAAGGCGTGGTGATAAAAAAGATGAATTGGAAACTATCCAAGAGTACATAAGATCTTGTCAGAAAATTGTAGTTCCTAATCATAACCATGTGAAAACTGAAGCTATTAATGATGTATTAAAAAGGTATAATCTTCCTTTAGCAGAGCACCTAAAAATTAATACTAATTTTGCTGATCTTACACGCATTCCAGCCATTTATAAAGCTGTTTTAGCACTGGATATTTATGATTGTGATTTGATCATTGCCCGGGGACGGCTCGGAGTTCCTGGTTCTGGCTCTTTACTTGTGCTTATGGATAAAAAAGGCAGAATCCTTTCTGCTGCAACCTCCCCCTCCCATGTATTACACAAAAAAAGTTTAAAAGATGCTGTAATAGATGAAATGACCATTGCTCTAGAAAGAATAGGTTTCAAGGTGTTAAAATGATTATTAAAGAAAGAGGAATAACTGACGAGGTTTTTACTCTCCTTTCCACTATAAAAGTCTGCGACCTGGTTGACTTGATAATCGAGAAAAAATGCCTGGCCGCTTTAAATTGGATCAAATCATTAGATGTTAATATTGAACAGTCCACCATAATCGGAACCTATTTAACTGGAATTAGACTAGCAGAAATCCTTAGTGAATTTTCTAAAGTTAGTGTAGTGGACATAAACCCCCACCTTAAAGATATGATTAACTGTGAAATAGATTTTTATAATGATCTTTCTAATATTGAAGGTTCTGACTTAGTGGTGGACACCACAGGGTTAGGGGGTATCAGTTCGAAAGTAATTAGTGAATACGTTGATTCAAAAATATTTTTAGTAGAAGATCCCACATCTGATGGTAGTGATAAACTCATTAGCCAAAAAAATGATACTGCTAAACGATTAAAAGCTTCTGAATCTCAATACAAAGGAGTACTGACCACGGTAGGTTTAAATTCAAAAACTTCTGGAACCATGACTTTGACCACGGAAATTTTACGCCGTAGTTTAGGGGATATATTAAAAACAGAAGGAGTACTTTACGCAGTAGCAAATATGAATTTTTATGAAGGATTACTTTTTAAAGAAAAAGATATTAAAAAATTTTATCGACTTCTAAATCGTCCTTCCATTGTTATATCTTCACTTAAACCTGTTGCTCCTGATAAATACATTGAATATTACATTGAAAAAATAAAATGTAAGGTGGAATATGTTAGCATCTGAACTTTTCAAAATGATTGAGGCTAGAGTTCCAATGGAATTGGCCTTGTCAACAGATACTGTGGGATTTATAGGGCCGGGCAATCCAGAAACAATTGAAGTAAATAAAGTTCTGGTGGTATTGGATTATCATCATGAATTGGAACTTGAAGATTGGGATTTAGTGGTTTCTCATCACCCGCCTCTAGTTAAGCCTAACATACCAACCTATGTCATACATTCCAATTGGGACATTGTACAAGGCGGTGCAAATGATGCATTGGCTGAATCTTTAAAAATTAAAGTTTTAGATGTGTTTGATACAAAAACAGGAATTGGCCGTATTTGTTCAGCTGATATTTCGTTGGAAGATTTTTTAATAAATGTTGCAGATGTATTAAAAACAGAACAACTAAATGTGGTCAGAAAAGATGATGGTCATATTGGGAAGTTGGCTATTGTTTCTGGTTTTGGACTGAACCCAGAATACATACAGTTAGCTTATGATAAAGGTGTGGATTTATTTTTATCAGGAGATTTGACTCATAAAGGGGCATTAACTGCCATAAAATTAGGTATTTTTGTGGTTGATGCCACACACCAAGCAACTGAGGTTCCAGGTTTGATAAGACTTTGTAGGTTAATTTCAGAGTTTGGATTAACTGTTGAGTTCGAGTATCCTCAAATGCCATGGGAATTTTATGTCAAATAAATAACGGTCTGAACCGAAGTATTCCCTTTTTTGGAAAAAAACCATAAAAGTAATACTTTTTAGTAAAAAAGTATTTATAATAGTGTATACTATTTAGTAGATGAGGAGAAGGTGCCACAATTACTTCTCCGCCACTTAGCAATAAAAGGATACAAAACTTGATCAGTTTTGTTCTGGATGTTGCCTCCAGGGCATCTAATAAAAACAACCTTTCGCTCAAATGTATAATTCACGTTAGATGCCCTCACCTCTTTTTGAGTGATTTAATGATGATCAAAGAACTGGAAGATAGAAAAAAAATTGAAGAACTGGAAGATATGAAAATTCCTCGTGGGCATGTTATATTGGTAGGATTGGGCCGTTTAGGGATCAGAACTGGAATCAATTTAGTTCAAATACATCGGGGAGGCCCCCATAAAATAACAGCTATTGATGGTCAGAGAATTTCTGAGGCAGATGTTATTTTTAAAATGTTAGGTGGCACTACAGGAATGTACAAAGTGGACTTCTTTCATGAGTTAAGAGGTATAAAAGAAGTCGTACCCATTAAAGAGGACATTAATCATGAAAATTTACATCTTATCAACGGTGATGTGGTGAGCATCCAGATAGCTGGGGGACACACTGTACCGATAACTGCTTGTATCATAAAAAATGCATGGGCATTGGGGGCATCTACCATAAGCACAGCTGGTGTTTTTGGAATAGGTAATGAAAAAATAGAGGTAATGGACATTTCCGAGGCAGATAACAAGAATCCTGTTGTCAATGCTTTAAGAAAGAATGGTATTCGAACTAACCATAAAATAATATCCACCGGAAAGTTTATAAGGGACGATGAACCCGTAACGCCTTATGTCCTGGAAGAAATTGCTAAAATTACCACTGGAGAAATAATTAAACTTTTGAAGGATATTAAATGACAATTACAATATCTACTGCTGAATGTTTTACTCACGGGATGGTTGCCCGAGAAATACATGCCTATTCTCAAGGGTATCTTGGTGAATTTGGACCTAAATATCTTCAAAATATTCAAAAAGATGTATTGCTCCTCTGCGGAATGTTTATTCCAACGTTAACTGCTTTAACATCTATTTTAAAGGTTGAACCTCCTAAACCTCAAGAATTGATTAGAGGTATCAAAGTTTATGATGAACTCACTGATCAAAAAGTTGCATATCTAATGGCCAGAGCAGTTAAAGATTTAACCGGTGCTCAAGTAGGTATAGGGACGACTGCAGGGATAGGAAGAGGCGCAATAGTCATATTATCAGATGAAATCATGTTAAAAGCTACTTCAGATGTTTATGCAGATCTTCGTTTTCCTGATTCTGATTTGCTTTTGGAAAGACAGAGATCCGGTGTGCAGAAGACTTTGAGCTTGTTGGTTGAGCTTCTGGAAGTCTCATTATAATCAATAAAGAAGAAACAGTTTTATTTTGACAAGAATTTGATTTATACTAAAAATCTCATTTTTGTTGTTGTTTAATTATTCCATTTTTTTAATACACATCATTTCGTTGCAACCCTCACGGAATCGGTATTTCACGTCTAATATTTTTATTTTGCCTTCGGGTATAATATCTTTTTTTATTTTATTTACAAAAAATGATTTTTTTCCATCTCCTCGAAGACTTATCAGGGGATAAATTCGTACTTCACTGGTTACCCTTAACATTTCTTTAATAGAATCCAGATGAAACTGGTAGTTCAAACGGTCGTCGTATAAGAATAGAAGATGAGAAGAAAGGGCTAAGGTAAACGGATTATCATTAAATGGTAGGTAGGGTAATTGCGCGGTGATATACCTTTCTTTAAATTTTGTATAGTCATTTATGAAATTAGTGAAAGTATTGAATCGATCCTTAATCATTTTTTCTGAGTTTTGAAAGAATCCCCAGTTAACTTTATGTTCTAATCCAGAGTGAATTCTAAATAAAGTGGATAAGTCCTTTTTGAAAATTTTTTGTAGGGTGGCAGGGTCTTTACAGTACAGAAGATCAGTCGCAGTACTTTTTATTCCTTTTTTAGAGGCTATAGCGGTGAATGAACTTGCACCTGCTGCACAGTCCAACACTTTTTCTTCTTTTAAAAGATCGAAAGATAAATTGAACATCGAAAAATATTCCTTGTAACTCCTCCCTAAAAACCATATTTTATCTGAGGAATATGGATTTCGCATGTTATCATTGAGATTTGTTTGTACATTTATGAATGATTTTTTCTATCAAATTTGCAATCCTCAAATAAGTGGCGGCATTTAAAACCACAAATCTGGGAACATTATATTTTTAGATTATACGGTTAAAACAAAATTTATCATATAATACTTCCAACTATAATTTCAACAATAAATTAATACTATACTATGGCTTTATATTAATTAAGAATAGAATTAGTTATATAAAATTTTCTATAAATAATGAGTAATAATAACAATTTTTAGGAAATAAAATGTTATTTACCCATAACTAATTTAACTGGGTTATTTTATCAATGTTTATTGATATAATGATATAAATGTTTAAAGGAGATAATATGAGTTGTTATATGTATTGGGATAAAATTAAATCTATTGCTAATTCTCTTAAAGAATATGGTGAGTATAAACTCCATGAAATGCCACTGGATAAGATTATACCTTTATTGGACTCTGTAGAGAAAATTGCTCACGATAATGTTATTGACTTTGATTCGGCCAAACATATTTTAGATGACGAAAAAATGAACGAGGCACTTAAAATTATCAGGAAATTCTACGTCTATTTAGGTACCCGTCTGGAAACGGAAAAGGCTGGGGAAATATTGAATTCCACAGATCCTTGGGCCACATTAGAATCATTCCATTTTTTTGAACGTTATTTGGGATTGATAAAAAATGAAAATCAACTGGTAAAGTTTACAACTGAACAAAAAGTAGTATTTGTTGGAGGAGGACCCTTACCATTAACTTTAATTCTTTTAAACAGATTTTATAAAGCCCGCGGTGTTAGTATAGAAATAATTCCTGAAGTAGCTGAACTATCCCGTCAAATAATAAAAAAATTAGGATTAGATTCTCAGATTGAAGTTGTGGATGGAGATGAAACTACGCTGAGGAATGTAGACTACACTACCATAATGGTGGCAGCCCTAGCAGAACCCAAGGAGAGAGTATTTGCCAATTTATGGGAAATGTTGGACACCACCACTCCAGTTATATACAGAACATATACTGGTATGAGGGCTATTCTTTACTCTCCAGTTACTGAAAGGGCTACCCGGGGGTTTCACAAGGAAGTTATGATTCTGCCTAAAGGTAATGTAAACAACACCTCGGTTTTGGTTCGTAAAGTTGTTTAATGTATAATTTAAAAGCATAATTGTGGCTTTTATTGCGTTTATGTACCCTAAATTTCTAAAAGAATTAAGAGAATGCAGACTTTGCCCGTGGAATTGTGGTGTGAACCGTCTTGAAAAAGAAAGAGGTATTTGTAGAGTTGGGCTTCCTGAGGTAGCTTATACGTCAATCACCTCTGTTTTAAAGACTTTTGCAGTAACACTATTAGGATGTACATTTCGTTGTGTTTATTGTAATGCTTACAGACTTTCCCAGTATCCTGATACTGGATGGATTTACAGGGGATTTGTTCAACCAAATAATCTAATTAGAGAAGCTTTAAATGCATTTAAAACTTCTTTAGCCCGAAAAATTGGTGTTAAAATCATTAGTTTTACTGGAGGAGAGCCATCAATCCACACACCCTACCTGGAGGAGTTAGTATTTTTAATGAGAGAACATATACCCGATATAGGTGTGGGTCTGGCCACTAATGGTTTTTGCACATTAAGCACTATGAAAAGATTGGAAAACATTTCTTCGTATATCAATTTTGAGATTAAGGCATTTGATCCAGAATTACATCAAGCTGTTACTGGAGCCCATTCCCAACCAGTTTTAGATAATGCCCGATGGCTGGCCTACAACCATCCAGAAAAGATTCGTGTTTTTCGTACTGTTGTAATTCCAGGTATTAATGATTTAGAAATACCTAAAATTGCCCAATTTCTTAAAGATATAGATCCAACATTACACTATCGTTTAGTGGGTTTTAGACCTCATTTCCTGTTATATTATTATCCAGGACCTTCTCGTGATATTATGCAGAATTTAGTGGATAAATGCCGCGATTTAGGTCTTGAAAATGTAGATTATTCTGGTTTCAGTCCAGGGGGAACAATAATATCTCCTTCTTCGATTAATAATTCTTTGAATAATTCATATCATTTCTTAAATCAAGCAGGATGTTATAGTCGTCCCCGTAACTGTGGTAACTGCCCGGAAAATCAGCATTGTCCTGCTATTTTAATGGAACCTTGGACTAATAAATCTTTTTAAAATTTATTTTAATTATAAAACTAATCCAATTCAAAAATGCAGTAATAATAATAAATAAACAGTTAGAATGAATTAACTCTAAACTTTTTATAAAAATCTTAATAAATAATAAAATATTTAAAATAGAACTATTAAAATAAAAAATATTAAACTAATATAGTGTAAAGATTAGGGGCATCAGGTGTTACATTTGAGGACTGAGGATGTGTGAAATTGGATGCCCCTAATATGATTACTTTGAATTTAAATGAGGATTTTTAATCTTGTTTTCATTTTTATTACTTAATTTTTCTTTAAAAGAATAAATCAGATAATCCTCTGCTTTTGAATTTTTTTTACCTTTTATACTACTTTTACCACTCATTTTATCACCTCCCTAAAAATATTTAAGTTTTTTAAAGTTGAAACTTTAAAAAACTATTTTTTTTATTTTTTTATTTATCCGAATCCCAAGAGCAGGCCTCCTTGATAAACTATTAATGAAACCACATATGCTACCACAAAGGTATACCCTGCAGCAAATGTTGGCCATTTCCAGGAGTTGGTTTCTCTTTTTATTACAGCTAGTGTAGCCAAACAAGGGATGTACAGTAGTACAAATACCATGAAGGCATAAGCAGATAGAGGAGTAAACAATTCCTGTATTGCTGCAATAAATCCAGGATCTTCTTCTGGAGCTGTTTCTTCTTCGGCAGATGTTTCCTCGGCAGGTGCTTCTTCACTCGATGCCGATTCATCAGAACTCTCCTCTCCAATACCATAGAGGATACCGAATGTACTTACCACCACCTCCTTAGCCAGGAATCCATATATTATGGCAACTGTTGCTTGCCATTCTCCAAATCCAAGAGGTTCAAATACTGGAGACAAAGCAGTCCCTATTTGTCCGGTCACACTTTCTTGTGAAGCATATTCCACGCCAATAGGTAGACTACTCAAAACCCATATGATGATGGACACTGCCAAAATGATGGTACCGGCCTTCCTCAGGAAGAGTACTCCTCTTTCCCACATGTGGATAAGAGCACCTTTCAATGTGGGTAATCGATAAGGAGGAAGTTCCATAACGAATGGTGCTGACATTCCTTTAAATATTGTTTTCTTAAATATGGCTGCCATTATTATTGCTACAATTATTCCTAACACATAGAGTGAAAATATAACCCATCCCTGATATGCTACGAAAAATGCTGCTACAATTAGGGCATAAACTGGTAGCCTGGCACTGCAGGACATGAAAGGAACAATTAACATGGTTAAAAATCTATCTCTTTCATTTTCCAGTGTTCTTGTAGCCATTATTCCAGGTACAGCACATCCAAAACCTAGTATCATGGGTATAAATGATTTTCCATGTAAACCAACAAGTTTGTGCATAAATCGATCCATTACAAATGCGGCTCTAGCCAAATAACCACTATCTTCCAGTATACTAAGTATTAAGAACATCAGGAAGATTATGGGTACAAAGACCAGTACACCACCAACACCACCAATTATACCATCAACTATGAATGAAGTTAAGAATCCTTCACCTAAATGTGCTGCTACAGTTTCACCAAGCCAAGCAAACCCCTCTTCAATATAACCCCCTAAAGGATCACCTACAGCAAATGTTATTTGAAAAGTGAGCCACATTATTAACAAGAATATTGGTATTCCCAGATATTTATTAGTTACAATCCGATCTATTAAATCTGATCTGGTAATTTTATCTATCTTCGGTTTTTCAACTGATTCCTTAACTAGGCCGGCTATGAAACCGTACCTAGCATCAGCGATTATTGAGTCAGCATCTTCACCGAAAACTCCTTCTAAATGCTTGTCAATTTGTTTTGCTTTTGATAATATTTTTTTACTTTCATCAAACGTTTTAACTTGATTTATAATTTCCTCGTCATTTTCAAGAAGCTTGAGAGCCACCCAACTAGAAGGAACACGATTTTCCATTTTTAAATGTGTATCAATTTCATCAATTAATTCAGTGATATGATCTGAAATTTCGTTACCATATTCTATTCGATCAATTACATTTTTTGGAGATTCGTAAGCTTTTAATATGGATTTGAGAAGATCTTCTTCACCAGTTTCATCAATAGCCTCAATTTTAACCACAGGTATTCCTAATAATTGTGAAAGTGCTTTTTGGTCAATTTTGTAACCTTTTTCATCAGCAAATTTATTCATATTTAGTGCAAGAACAATATTTGCACCTAACTCCATCATCTGAACAGTTAAATATAAATTTCTTTCAAGATTAGCAGCATCAACAATATTAACAATTATATCTGGTTTTTCATTTATGATATAATCTCTGGAAACCAGTTCTTCAGCGGAATAAGCAGTTAGGCTGTAATTTCCTGGAAGATCTACTACTTCTATTTCATAATTGTCATATTGGAATGTTCCTTCCTTTTTTTCTACAGTTTTACCTGGCCAATTACCTACGTGTTGTCGCATACCAGTCAACCTATTGAACAGAGTACTTTTTCCAACATTTGGGTTTCCTGCCAGACCAATTCTTATTTTATCCATTTATTTCCCTCTCAACCATGATTTTTTGTGCCTGTCCTCGTCCAATCATTAAACGAGAACCTTTTACGTCGACTATTATAGGGCCTTGAATGTCGTTTTTAATTACTTTTATAAGAGAATCTTTATATATTCCAAGTTCACACAGTTTCTTTTTGAATTTACCTCCATGCCATACTTCAATAATTTTCAATTCGTCATTTTCACTGGCCATAGCTAAAGGTATCATATTATCTCGATCTCAATTTTTTTTGCTTCATCCTTTCGAAGAGACAGGCAATATCCTTTAACTCTGATTTCTATAGGATCCCCAAGAGGGGCTACTCTTTCAACTTTAATTTCAGACCCCTTAATTAGACCCATTTCCATCAAATGTTTTCTTGTATTACCTTTACCTTTGAAAGCAATGATTCGTCCACTTTCACCTTTTTTTAGATTATTCAACGTTTCTATCATGTTTTTGGGTTCCTCCATCCTTTGGTTTAAAACCTAATAATTAGGTTCAACTATAATGTTTCATGTTAGGCTAACCTAACATTGTTAGTTATACCTAACTTTTTTATTCCTTATAAAGGTTTCGCCAAAAACTATTCATGAAATATGAAAAATTTGTAAAAAATCTACAAGTTATCTAAAAATTAGTAAAGAAAATTAAAGACTTATTTATAACAGACTATTTATTTAGTTTCCTGGTTTTAAATGGAATTGCTCTGAAACTTTAAAAACTAGAGAACATGCTGAATACATCTACATTTACTTGTTAATGGATAAAAAGTGGGATTTGTTTGTTGAATTTCTAATCATAAAAAAACTTGAAAAACTATTGTTATTTCTATTAGTAATAAATTTTATATTGTTGATTTTGTTGTGACCAATTCTCCATGCTTTACACCTTTAATAGCCCTTATGTGATCTGCTAATTTTCTAATACTCCCAGCCTTCCCACGGACAACCAGAACTTCCAGACAAGTATGTTTTTCTACGTGTACATGGGTGGTGGCTATGATTTCAGATAAATGGAAGTGTTGGTAGTGTTGCAGCTGGTTTGTAACATCGCCCACATCATGATCGTAAATTATAGTCAGTGTTCCCATAACATCTTCCTGGTCAGTTTCAATGTGTGATTCAATAATAGATTTTCGTATCAGATCGCGGATGGCTTCTGATCTGTTGGTGTATCCCTTGTTTTTTATGAGTGCATCAAATTTTTCCAGTAATTCCGGCTCGAATGACACTCCTACTCTTTCTACTGTCATTTTTTTCCTCCATATTTTCATGGTGTTACCAACTTAAAAAATGTTGCTATGGAAAAACTTTTATACTCCCAATCATATAGGTAGCACGATCCTTTAATACGTGCTACTGAAATTAAATTATAATATTCATATTCTTGAAAAAAATCTACTTATTACTGGATTAACCTGTTAGGGGTGATTGAATGGTAATTTATAAAATAAGTTATTCAAAACAATTTAAACGTGCAAATATTCATAACTACGGCTGTAATTTCAACTGTTCCTGGTGTTCATATAAATTACAAAAAAGATCAAAACCAGATAAATTCCTTAAACTAGATAAAATCAAAAAAATTCTAAGTAAACTTGATATTGAACGTGTACACTTTGTAGGAGGAGAATTAAGCACATATCCTCTTTTAAATGAAGTTGCTGAATTTGCTAAAAAAGAACTTGGTCTTTATACTAAGATAGGACATTCAAATGGTTATGTTATTCCTAATGAATACATTGATGCAATTTCTGTGAGTATAAAAAGTTTATCTGATGATTTTTATATTAAACACACTGGAAAGTCCAACAAGCCAGTACTTGAAAATTTCAAAGAGGCTTACAAAATGGGTATCAAGGTTGATGCCAGTACTGTGTACATCCCTAACCTTGTTGAGCACGATGAGATTGAGAAAATAGTTAAATTCATTGCCCAAATCGATCCTAAGATTCCTTACCATATTACTGGTTACATTCCGGTTCCTGGTGCACCGTGGCGAGCCCCAAGTTGGAATGAAATAAGTAAGGCAAAAAATATTGCAGAGGAGTACCTGGATTTTGTTGAAGTATCATGGTTCCATTCATTTGACGATTATCTGAAAATGGTAAATGAGAATCCCCACTATCAAAAGGTAACCGTGGCCTAATAATAATATGAATAATAAAAAACAGAAAAAATAGGATGTTTTTAATTTGATTATTCATTCTAGAATATGAAATCTGTTTTGAATTTTTATTCTAGAACTGCTTTTTTACCCTTTGAAGATCTACCTTGTAGTCCCACAGAAAGCAGTGTTAGTATAACATAAACTACTGCCAAATAGATGTAAACATTTCGAAAAGAACTAACTCCGGAAGCACTGAAATCTAAGGCTGAAGACAGCACCGCTCCTCCTAAAAGTGATCCTGTATTAATAAGGATGTTCAGGAGGGCTTGGCCAGATGCTCTTTCTGATTTTCCTGTTTCATCTAGAAAAATGTAGTATAATGCGTTACCTACGATGGATGCATTTCCGATACCCACCAGTACTAATGATAATCCAAATACATAAATGTTGGATGCAAAACTCAGGATTACCATTCCAATGGCAGTAATAGCCCCACCAACCACCATGATTGGTTTTGCTCCTATTTTATCCAGGAGCTTACCTACAATGGGAGTGGTTATTAAAGATGCTACAGTCATTGGAAGAATCATGTAGGCGGCCATGGAATAACTGAGACTATAAGCCATGGATGCGAAGGTAGAGAAGTAGTAAGTTCCGGCCATAGCTAAATAACCAACTAAGGTGACAATACTGGCTATTAATGTGTCCCTTTTTTTTAGAAGATTAATGGGGATAATTGGTTCCAGTGCTTTTCGTTCAATCCACCAGAACACTATAAGTGCCAGGATAAAAATAGCTAGCAGGGAATATTGAAGCATTGCTGATGAAGATCCACTCATATTAAATATGAAGTAGGCTAGCGATGCAATGGCTATACCTAGGAAGACCATACCTTTCCAATCAAAACTACCGTATTTTTCACTTATTTCACCTGCCGGAAGAAGTGTATATCCTAAAATGACTACTATAGCTGCTACTGGTACGTTTATTGCGAATATCAAGTGCCATCCATAATTCACCAGGAAACCAGATATAGCAGGTCCCAGGGCATATACTAAGGCTATTATCACTCCGAAGGCACCTAATATGGTACCACGAGTTTCATCAAAGTAGTCTCCTATGATAGTAATGGCCAATACAGATAAAACTGCACCTATGCCTTGTAAAGATCTTCCTATTAACAACATTTCAAATGACTGTGAAAATACTACAATTAATGTTCCCAATAAGAATAAAAATGCATTCAAAACGTAAATATTTTTTCTACCATATCGATCTGATAGTTTAGCCATAACAGGAGTTCCCAGCAATAAAAATAGTATTTCTATATTAAATATCCAAGTGATTATGCTCTCATTAACTCCAAAAGATGTTTGTATTGATTCTAAAATAGGACTGATTGTTGAACCATCTATGGCTATCAGTATAGCACCTGCAAAAATAACAGCAAGTATTCTTGTTCTAAGACTATTTAACATATATTTCCCCCATTTACAAATATATTATTGTTCTGAGATTGTTTTACATTATTACAATTTAATACATGCCTTATAAATACTTATCTGTACATTAGTATTACTTTTTAAATACTAGACTTCATTTTAGTATTATCTCAGAGTGGGCTTTTTAGAGTCTCTTAAAAAGATCTTGCTATTTTTATAAAAAATGTAAAATCTCATATTTAATTTTTAATAATTGTTTAGTAATTGCGATCTCATTATCATGTAGATCGTTGGATTCATACATCAAATTGAAAGATTTAAAACATAAAAATAATAATTTCATTCTTTTTAAACATTTTGATGTTATTAAAACATTCTTTAAGGTAATACTATTAATTAAAAAGATAAAAAAAGTTTAAGGAGGTAGATGGATCATTTGTTGATTAGGCTTTTTTTTATGATCCACATAGATTAATTTGTTAATATATTATTTAAATTTTACTTTAATTTTTATAAAGTAAACATGAAAAAATAGTAAGTTTTATAATTCATATTTACTTTATTATTATTCAAGTATATTTTATAGTTTTAAAGTGTACTTAAAAATTGAAGGAGGTGAAAAATTGAGAAAACAAGTAACTTTACTAGTGATTACATTTGTTTTCGCATTAGCGCTATGTGGGGCCGTAACAGCTGAAGATTCACAGGGGGGTGTTGATACTGGCCAAATACCTGTAAATGATTCAGAAACGGGCTCTGAAGAAGATACAGAAATTCAGGTAGATGAACCTGATCCCCGGATTTATGGGTTGATAAAAGAAATTTACGATGAAAACACTGGGAATTATACAGATCTGGCAAACGCTATTCCAGTTAGTGGAGCAACTATTACCATAAAAGATCCAAATGACGATTCAGTAATTGCCACTGGAACCACTGATGAAAATGGAGAATATGACATCTATTTCGTATCTGCATTAACTGAGTTCAAAGTTGAAATTGCTTATTCAACTTACAAGACACAGGTAACCAATGTAACACCAGTGGGTGCACCTATACCAGAAGCCAACTTAAACCATACTTTCATGCCAGATATTGCGATTATAGCTTCCGTACCTGAAAAAGGAACTGGAATCAAAGATCTAAATAATCGTAGGCTAATATATTTGGACATGTGGGATCCTAACTCCTCGCCAACCAATGATTGGATAATGCAGTATGTAAACTTTGCTTTCATGGATATGGCCATGCCTGGAACCACGTGGGGAGATTCATGGTATGATGAATTACTCCAAAGTCCAGCAAATGCTAATTACATGATTTCAAACGGTTTTGGATACCCATCATGTGATACAGACACTGACCCGTGGGGTGGAGATGGTTTACACCTTTTAGGAGGTCATGATATTAATGACACAGCAGATACTGTGGAAAACACATACGTAGGTTCATATTATACACTGGCCACAGGTTTAGCATTGCAAACCAATCTTCAGTACATGCTGGAATATATATACTTCCTTTTGGGGGAAACAACCATAGATCCTACTCAAAATGGTAAAAGTCCGGTAATGGTTACACCTGACTGGGGATTATACCACACAGAGATGGGAATCCTATCTGCAGTTCCCACACAGGAACAGATCAAAAACTGGATTGAAGAAAACCCTGGATACATAGAACCCTACTACAATCTCAAATGGATGGAGGAAGATTACAGCACATGGGCAGCTACATCTCATGATAGCTTGTATGAACAGTTCGAAACATGGTATAATACTCACAAACCAGATATCACCAGCCCATTCATAGTAATTACCAGTTACACTCCAGGAGGAGTATTTGCACCAGCCATAGATGCTTTGATAACTGAATACGAAAATCAGGGCAGGGCAGTGGTAAACCTGTTTCAGGGAAGTACCAGCCCACCTATAAGCAGTTTATTAGAAGAACTGGTACTTGGAAAAGATGGTAACGGACCATTAGATAGAGGAGTATCTGCAGTTACTTCATTGTATGTCTGGTCTATGAACTATGCCAACCTTTTTGAAGGTGACGGAGCATTAAGTGAACTGGAAAGAATGAACATCAAGGCCATTAAAGCAGTTCAACTATATGACGAGGCAAGTTTAACCAATCCTTTAGGTGCCCAATATGAATGGACTTTTGCTGTGACTTTTCCCAGCTTTGAGGGAGTGTTCAGTCCAGTGGTCATATCTTACAGTGACCAAAATGATACTGAACATGTTATAGATCCTGGAATAAAGAAAATGGTTAATTTAACAACTCAATGGGCTGAACTCAAGGAATTATCCAATTCTGAAAAGAAAATAGCCATAATACTCTATAATTATCCACCAGGAAAAGCTGAAATGGGAGCATCATATCTGGATGTTTTCCAGAGTGTTCATGATCTTCTGGAAAAATTACAAGATGAAGGTTATGATGTGGGAGTTGAAGAAATACCCAGCCCAGAACAACTTTACACCCTTGTTGCAGAGTTTGGTAATAAAGGAAGCTGGGCACAAAATCTTCTAAATCAATATGTACAAAACAATCAAACTAGTTTAGAGATCAACGGACAATTAGTCGATGCATCAACTTACAGCGAATGGTTCAGTCAATTACCAGAAGCACTCCAAGAGCAGGTGATAGATAAATGGGGTCAGGCTATTGGGGATATAATGGCCTACAATGGATTTTTAGTTATTCCCGGCATAATGTTAGGTAACATTTTTATAACGGTTCAACCAAGCAGAGGCTGGGAAGAAGTGGAAAATTATCATGACCCTTATTTAGCACCCCACCATCAGTATATAGCATTTTATAATTGGTTGGAGAAAGTTTTCGATGCCAATGCCATGATTCACATGGGAACACACGGAACCTTAGAATGGCTACCTGGACGAAATGTGGGATTGCAGGAAGATGACTGGCCTTTCCAGCTCTCTAACATACCCAACATCAATCCTTACATTGTTTCTAATCCAGGAGAAGGTTTAGTAGCTAAGGACAGAGCCGGTGCACTAATAATTGACCACATGACTCCGGCAATGATCAGATCTGGTTTATACGGCGATTTAGTGGTTATTCATGACCTGATACACCAGTACGAAAACGCAGTGAATGTTGGTAACGACCAGATTCTACCTGCGTTAGAATCACAGATCAAAGCTAAAGCCAACGAACTCGGACTTGAAGATCAGCAAACAGAACAAACTTTCGACGAATGGCTTGAAAAGATCCATTTACAGTTACACGAAATTGAAAATGACATTATACCACTGGGTTTACACAGTTTGGGCAAGATTTTAACTGGTGATGAACTTGTAGAAGAAGTTTTCACTATATCTGCCTCTATGACTAATATTTTAGACCATATGAAAACTATATTATACCCGGCCATTACAATCAGCTACTTTGATATGCAGAAAGAAACCCAGTATGAAGATGAACTTGAGACCATAAACAATCAGATCAAAAGTTACATAGAAGCTATTGCAAATGGTGAAGATCCTGCCAGTTTAGGCGTTACAGACACGGATTTATTGGATGATCTAGAGTACTGTAAAGAGATTATAAATAAAATACGGGACAACCAGGAATGGGCGAATTTGTTAAATGCTCTTAACGGAGGATTTGTAAGCAGTGGTCTGGCAGCAGATCCAGCTTATGCTGACGTATTGCCCACGGGTATGAATTTTTACGGATCTAATCCTGAAAAAATGCCTACTCAGGCCGCATGGGAAACTGCTAAAAAGGTAGCAGATCAGTTATTGACGGACTACTACAAGGAACATGGTAAATTCCCAGAAACAATTGGAATGATCATGTGGGGTACAGAATTACTCCGAACTGATGCTATATCCATAGCTGAATTCATGTATCTTTTAGGTGTCCATCCTGTGTGGAATACTAACGGAGATGTCCAGAGCACATCAACTCTGATTCCACTGGAAGATTTAACCATTACCATTGACGGTGTTACAATGCAGAGACCTCGAATTGACGTGTTTACCACCATTGTTACAGGTAATGAACTCTGGATAAACCTATTAAATAATGCAGTGGAACTGGCTGCTGGAGCACCTGGAGAAACCAATGATCAAAATTATGTCAAAAAACATCTCACTGAAAACGACTCTTTGGATCGTGTTTTTGGTCTAAGAGGGCTTGTTTTGGAGGGAACTGGTGTATCCGATCTGGTGCCAAACACCAGTAAATGGAATACCAGCGATGAATTGGCTGATCTCTATCTATCCAGAGTATCTTATGCATGGAGGTCTACAGAAGACGGTGTCAGTATTCAACAAAACAGGAACACATTCCAGTACCTTCTGGGAAGTATGGATATGGTAACTCAAACCATTGACAGCACCTGGAGATTACTGGATACTGATGATTACTATGATTGGTATGGTGGAATGTTACTGGCATCCAGAAGTTTAGGAGGAAATCCAGATGCTATATTGGCCGATATTAGGAACAAAAACAGCGTGGTTACCAGAACAGTGCAAGAAGAAGTGGAACTTGAGATCAGATCCCAACTTTTAAACCCAACCTACATGGATTCACTTTTAAACACTCCCAGTGGGTGGATGGAATATGCATCCAGGTATGAGAATCTGTTTGGAATGGATGCTACTACCAATAGTGTATCTGACCAGATGTGGACAATGGTGGCTGAAAATTTATTAGACTCCCGATTCAGCTCTACAAGTGATTATCAAGCATTTGCAACCCAGAGCATGTTAGGATGGACTATTGAAGCTGCAAGAAGAAACATGTGGCAAGCTGATTCACAACTTTTACAAGCTTTACAAGACAAATACATTGAAAGTGTTAACCAATATGGAGTAAGTTGCTGTCACCACACATGTGCGAACTTGGCTTTTAACCAGTTTGTAGTAACAGGATCGTCTTTAAGCATGAACCAGCTTCAACAGTTTGCCAACACTCTGCAAGGTGCAACTGGAAAATCTGTTACACTTGCACCAGAAGGAAATTCAAAACCAAGTGGAGATTCAGGACAAAGCGGGACATCTGGGCAAAATCAGGGACAAACCTCAGGAACGGTCTCACCAGGTGAAGTTAATGCTGCTCAAGTAACATCAGAGGTAGGAGAGGTTTCCGACACTGGAAGCAGTGAAAGCAGTGATAGCACAGCTCATGAAGTATCAAAGACAAGTCAGGGAAGTTCTGCTCAGTCTATGTCTATATGGGCATTGGTTGGAGTTATTCTTATTCTGGTTTTAGTTGGTGCAGGATACTTTAAAGGAAGTATCTTAGAATTCCTGGGAATGGCTAAAAAATAAAATCTTTTTCCTTTTTTTCTTTTTTTATTTTATTATGCACCTTTGAATATTATTAGTACTAATTTTTTCAAATTAATAATGTTATTAATTTTAATTTTTGATTAATTATTTCTTTAAGTCGGTTAATGCGTAAATAACATTTTATTCAGGTTTAATTATGGTAAATAATCGTTTTAATGTTTAATTATTTTAAACTCTTCCAATTATTATGAGTTAAAAATGAACAATATTTATATATAAGATAATCATAAATATCCAATAAAATTTACTTTAAAAAAATTCAAGTAAAATTTAATTAAGTGAGGTGGAAAAATTGGATTTTTTAACACTGATCAGTTGGATAATGTTTATTATTTTAATCATTGGGATTATAATTGGTGTTTTTAAAATTTTTGAGAGTTCAAAACCACGTGTTGAGAATTTAGTGCTTATTGCAATATTGGTTGCAATTAGCGTTATGGGAACAATACCTACCGCTGCCCTACCTGGAGTACAGGCTGCCTCTTTTATAATAATCATGACTGGGATAATTTTCGGAAGAGAAACTGGATTTATAACTGGAGTTCTCACAGCCTTGGTTATGGATATGTTTTTAGGTCTGGGATATTGGACAGTATTCCAAATGATCGGTTGGGGGCTGATGGGATTAACTGCAGGAATATTCAGTTCTAGACTTGAAAATATATACTTAAGAGGAGCATTTGGATTTATATGGGGCTTCTTTTATGGATGGATTACAGATATTTCCATGTTAGCATTCCTCAGTACAGTTAATTTAAATTCTGTTTTGGGTGTTTTTGCTGTAAGTGCTCCTTTTGATTTAATACATGGAATTACTAATCTTATTCTCTTAGTTCTCCTATATGGAATATTTAAACGTATATTTACTCGAGCTAGAGATAAATTTGTTTTTCCAACACGGCAAAACAGTGCTACAAAGAAAAAAAGTTTAGATAAATGATAATTTAGATTATGGAGGTGTGTATATTAGTAAAATTATGATAAGTAATTAATCTGGACTTGATATTTAGATAAAGTCTTATAATTTATGGATAGTTAAAAAAAAGTTGCTCATTGGGGTAAATGTAATTAGAATTTATAAAATTTTATTTGAGGTGTTAAATTGGTGGAAAAGAAAAAACCAGCAGATGGATGGCCAGTTATAAATGGAGACTACATTGTAGGTGACCCTCAAAGTTGTGTGGCTGGTGCAACTCTGGCATCACATATTGAATCCATATTGACTGATGTGGGGGCGGCAATTGCTGGACCAGTTAAAACTGAGAACCTGGGAGTCGAAAAGATGATAGGTAATTTAATATCTAACCCTAACATTAGATTTCTTATTTTGTGTGGTTCAGAAGTACAGGGGCACATAACAGGACAAAGTATAGAGGCACTGCATGCAAATGGCGTAGACGAAAAAAGTAGAATCGTTGGGGCCACAGGCGCTATACCTTTCATTGAAAACATGCCCGAGGAAGCTATAGAAAGATTCCAGCAACAAATGGAAATAATTAACATGATCGATGTAGAAGATGTAGAGCAAATTCAGTCAACTGTTAAAGAATACATTGAAAAAGATGCTGGAGCATTTGAAGAGGAGACAATGGTTATTGAGTTGGAAGAAGATAAAGAAGAAAAAAATCTGAAATCAGAACCAGAAACTACATTGCTTTTTATAAAAAAACGTAAAAAAAGTGAAAATACGTAACCTCCACAATAATATTGAGATCCAAACAGTTAAATAATGCCCCTGAGGGGTAATTTCCATATTATATGGATATGAATAGGATACATTAATTAAAAATGAAACTAAGATTGGAGGATTCTAACTGAGCTCTTCATATGATTTAACAAATTCTAATCAAAAAATTAAAGATTTATCTCATGATTTCAAACTTATTTTCAAAACAGGCACGGGAGAAAAGGTTTATTGTTGTGAAGATTCCATTGTTGTAAAACTGCCGAAAGAAAGGAATTCATTAACTACCTCGTGGCTAAATGGTGGTTATAAAGAAAATATGGATGCGATATTTAATCATCAATTGAAAAAACCAGGAAAAAATAATCCAGATGGTCTTGAAGGCCGCAGTGTTTTAGAATATATGAAGATCACTGCAAAAAGACTTGGATTGAATCATAGGAGAGTTTCAGGACTAATTACTGCCGCGTCTATGAAAAATGTAGCTATATCCAATAAAAGTTTCAGGGGCCTGGAAGTAACAGCAATAGTGACTGGAGGAGTTTATAATAATGGGGGTCGTGCTGGAGATCCTGCATCCTATTATGAAAAGGATGGTAATTTTAAGTTTATAGTAGGAACTATTAACACCATTTTAATTATAAATGCTAAGTTACATGAAAGTACACTTTTAAGAGCGATTATGACTGCAGTAGAGGCTAAAACAGTAGCTCTTCAAGAGCTTATGGCCCCTAGCAGATATTCTAAGGGCATAGCCACGGGTTCAGGAACAGATAAGATTTCCATAATTTCTAATATGGAAAGTAAAAACGTCTTAACCATTGCAGGTAAACATTCTAAGTTAGGGGAATTAATTGGAAAATCTGTTATTGAAGCCACTAAAGAAGCACTTGCAAAACACACTAATTTAACACCTGATTCACAACGTGATATGCTTACCAGATTGGAACGTTTTGGAATAAATGAAGAAACTTATTGGAATTTTATAACACCGAAACAGGGGACACAAAAAAAGGAATTTATAGGAAATCTCAATAACTTTTCTAAAAATACGTTGGTGGTGGCTATGGTTTCTTCTATTTTACATATTATCGACGAGATAGAATGGAAATTAATCCCAGAACAGGCAGGTAAAAAAACAGCAATTTCGATCATGAAAACACTTCCTCAGATGCTTAAAATTGGAAAATTCTCATTTGATGATGAATTATTAACTGAAAATGATTCTATCCTTGATAATTGGATTAGAATTAGCTCATGGTGCGTAATGAAAAGTTAATAACTTTTTAGTGATACAGCTCATCTATGATCTCAACTTTTTTAAATTATATCCAGTTGCAATAAAATGAAGATAATATACTAATTGTACAATTCCCTTTCGTAAAGATGTTAATGTGATGGTGATATGATGAAATTAACAGTAATTCATCCTGCAGTTTACATAATTTATTATTTAGTTTTAATAATATTTGCCTTCCTTTTCAATAATCCATACTATTTAATCTCGTTATTAGTTTGTGTTTCGGTTTTAATCACATTACAAGGTATTAGTAGTGAATTTAAGAATTTAATCCGATTTTTTATTCCTATGTCTTTATTGATCATCATTTTAAATCCTTTAGTATCCCATGTGGGGGTTACAAAGATATACCTCATGGGAAATTATTTTATTACACTGGAAGCTGTGACATATGGGATTATAATGAGTTTATCTCTTTTAATAATATTATTATTGTTTACATCTTACAGTAATGCCGTTTCTTATCAGGAAATGCTTTATATTTTTTCAAAGAAATTTCCTAATATTTCAATGATAATTATAATGGCCCTTAGATTTATTCCATTATTGAATTTCAGATTAAGTGAGGTAAATAAAGTATTCCAGTTTGACCAGAAACATTCTAATAATGAAAAAAAAGATGAAGGCAAGATAGATAAGCTTAAAAATACAGCTAAAATGCTGGCAGTTGTTGTATCATGGTCTTTAGAGGAATCTATGCTTACTGCGAATTCAATGAAGGCCAGAGGATATGGTATTACTCAGAGAACCAGTTATTTATCATTTAAATTTAGAAAAATCGATTATTATTTCATGGTAATTGTATTGGTTTCAGCCTTGGTTTGCATAGCTGGCCTCCTACAGGGTCAAGGCAGGATAGAAATTTATCCACAATTGAATTTTTCATTTTCTGAAAACATATTTAATATGTATTATTTTTCATTTTTAATCTTGTTATTACCATTAATCTATTTAGAATTTAAGGAGAGATTAGTATGGCATTAATCAGCTTTAAAAACTTTAATTTCAAATATTTGGATACAGATAAAAATGTCCTCTCTAACATAAATTTAGAAGTACTCCCTGGAGAGTTCGTTTTATTTTGTGGACCCTCTGGATCAGGCAAAACCACATTGTTAACTAACATAAAAAAAGAAATACGCCCAAATGGGCATTATGATGGGAAAATCTATTATGATGGCACTGATTTAGAGGATCTGGAAGGAGAAAGATCAGCTAGTGAAATTGGCTTTCTATTTCAAAATCCTGAAGATCAATTTGTATCTGATAATGTTATCCAGGAAATAGCTTTTTCTCTGGAGAATGTTGGACTGCCAACCCAGGAAATTCGAAATAGAATTGCTGAAATGGCAGCTTTCTTTGGATTGGACAAATATTTGTATAAAAAGGTGGATGAATTATCCGGTGGACAAAAACAATTGGTAAATTTATGTTCGTTGTTGGTACTAAAACCTAAATTACTACTTTTAGACGAACCAACATCTCAATTGGATCCTATTGCAGCTTATGACTTTATATCCATGCTGCGAAGACTGAATGAAGAATTTTCAATCACTATTATGGCCACAGAACATAAAATAGACAATATATTCCCTTTGGTAGACAAAACTGTTTTTCTAGATGAAGGCTATATAAAATATATAGATAAAGCAAGAGAAATTTGTTCCAGGGCATGGAAAGACAATATATTCAGTAATTATCTGCCTTCGGTTACTAAACTTCACTTTTTATTACAATCTAAACATGATTTTTTGAGTCAACTTGAAATTCCATTGAACATACGTGAAGGACGACATGAATTAAATTTTCTGGATAATAAATTAAAGCAATCATTCAACTCCAACTTATTAGACTACGATTTTAGTCTTGATAAAAATATATTTGAAAAATCAGAGAGTGATCCTAGCAAAAATAGCCATAATAACTCCAATAGTTTGTTAAAATGTTATGATGTTTGGTTTGGTTACATAAAAGAACACATAGTTTTAAAAGGAATTTTTCTCGATATAAACAAGGGAGAATTTCTCAGCATATTGGGAGGTAATGGAACCGGGAAAACAACTTTAATGCAAATTTTATCAGGCTTGATGAAACCCCAAAAAGGCGATATTAAAATTAAAAAGGGCAAGACAATGGGTTACGTTCATCAAAATCCTATGATACATTTTTGGCATGATACTGTAGAAGAAGAGTTATCCACCTCTTCGTTAGAGGAATTAGAAGATAAAATTAAATCTAAAAATTCTGCCAGATTTAAAAAGGTAGGTAGTTTTTTCACTCAAAATAGTTCTAAATCTAGAATTTTTGATTCGGAAAATAAGCGTTCCATATCTGAACATGAAAGGGAAGAACTCATAGACTTTTTTGGTTTATCTCATCTATTAAGTAAGCATCCTTACGATTGCAGTGGTGGTGAAAAACAGAAAATAGCCATTGCAAAGGCTTTACTAAGTAAACCCGACATCTTATTTTTAGATGAACCTACCAAAGGTTTAGATCCTATTTCAAAACTGCATTTAGCCAATATATTGAAGAGGTTGCAGGAGTCTGGTTTAACAATTGTCATGACCACTCATGATATTGATTTTGCAGCAGAATATTCAGAAAGGTGTATGATACTATTTGATGGAACCATACAAGTGGATGCTAGTCCTAGGGCAGTATTTTCTAATAATAATTTTTACACCACCTTCATGAATCGTTTAGTCAAAGATTATTTACCAGATTGTATAACGTTAGGTGATGTTAAGGATAAATGGATTGCTTAACAAGTTTTTCAATTTTTAACCAACTATAAAAATAGGCAAATAAATAAAATCAGGATTTCATCTTTTAACTATCAGATAACTGTTACTATGAGTTATTAATAATTTCTTTTAACAAATTATTTTAAGCCAATATCCATAGACCAGTATCCATCTCTCCAGTATTTTTCTTTAGGTTTGACTTGTAGAGGGAATGAAAATATGGGTCCGTCTATCACCAAGGTGTGAAACTCTCCTCCTTCACCTGAAATATCAATATCTGCATTTTTAAAATCTTGGACCATATCCCAATCAAATATTTTACCTAAATATTCTTTGGCTACAACATCATCCTTTACAGAGATTACCATGGCCTTAAAATTTAAATCTAATAATTCTTTAACCAAACTTTCTCTTTTTTTCTGCCAAAGTGGAAGATAAGCTTTTATTTGTACTGAGGAACAAACTTTTTCTAGCCATTTTCTATGTTCTTCTAAGTCTATATCTCCAAAAATTCCATAATTAGTATCATTTTTTTTTATTTCTGATAAAACAGAAATAAACTCTTCTTTGTAACCCTGCCAGCTGGCAGAACCAAATATAACTGGTATTTTCAAAGATTCAGCCTGTTTTTCTATTATTTCTCTGGGAATTCCATGAGATCTGGATCTTTGTCCGTTTTCGGTTAACATGTTAAAAAGATATGAAGGTACGCCTCCCTGATCAATGGCACGATATAATGCTAAACAGGAATCTTTACCACCGCTCCAAGAGCAAAAGAAAGAGGAGTTATTTATCATTTTTTTACCTCCCGACTCATTAAAAAGGTTATCTATAAATTTAAGAAAATTTATTTCAATTTGGAATGAAGATGTTCTAATTTTTTTTATTAAGAGGGTTTATTATAAATTTTTTAATTAAATCATTTGTGTATTAAATTATAGTTGCCAAAAAGGATGTCTTATTTTATCTTAAACTATTTAATTTTCAAGATTTGGTTAGTTAAACTATTATATAAATTTTACTTTATTTTTTTTAAATTTTACTTGAAAAAATCGATAGTTATTTATACAATTTTTGTTGAATTTGATTTAAGTAAACTTGAATAATATTGTTGATCTTAATTTGAGTATACTTGAACTTTTATATTTAGTAAAATTAATGGAGGTGAAAAAATGAAAAAACAAGTAAAATTACTATTAATTACATTTGTTTTTGCATTAGCAATTTGTGGAACAGCGACAGCAGAGGATTCAACTGGGGGTGAGTTGGAACAACCTATTAGTGATGATCCAACTTCAGAATCACAAGATCAAGACAGTTCACAGAGTAATGATTCATCCACAAATACTAATGATAATCAAGAGGTAGATCCTGAAATAACGCTGACTATAGAACTGGAACATCCAGAAGCACTATATGATGACCGGTTACCTAAGGTTGTAGTAACTGACAGCCAGGGTAACATTATTGAAGACGTAACCATTACAAAAACTGGCGACAATACTTACAAAGTCAATTTTATAAGTAGTCAAACCAGCTTCAATCTTAATGTAAGTGCCTTGGGACATGTACCTCAAGATGTGAATGTAATAGTTTCAAGCATCAACCCTGCAGATCCTGTGCTTTACGGTCAGGCAAATGTGACATTAAGGGCTTACAACATGCTTATATTAAGCGGATGTCCCAACTATTCAAAGCCCATAGTTGTATCCAATCAAAAACTTAGAGATGAAGGATATTACTTTAACCTGAGTTTCTTTACCAACACCGAACTAACTTCAGGAAATACCACTATAGAAAATAAGATAAAACAAATGGCAGCAAAGGCTGATCTTATTGTTCTTGAAATGATAAGTGAAGTAGACACAGTTAATAAAGTTTATGAACTCATAAATGGAACCAATGCTCAAATAATAGCTTTAAGGTGTGGTGTGGGCTTTATTAATGATCCAACGATAGATTCCAACGACACTGAACTTCGAACGTACTGGGATGGAACTGGAGAAGAGAACATGGAACGATTCCAGTTGAAGGCACTGCAATACGCGGGAATGTTTGTTGATCCATCCAAAGATTTAAGTCCAATAAACTGGCTTACTGGATTTATATATCATCCAGATTCAGAAACACCAATGTTCACCAGCTTGGAAGAGTACCAGAATTGGTACATAGAAAGCGGACATTACCAGGAAGGAAGACCATGGGTGGGGATGATGGCCTATGCATCTACATTTATCAATGGTAACAGCGAAATGCAACAACAGATACTCCGAAGTCTGGAAGAAAAAGGTTTAAACGTGATCCTAACGATAGGCAAAGGAGACGCAGACAGAATAAATGCCATAAACAATTTCTTCATGGATGGTGACACATGTATTATAAGCGCTCTGGTAGCGTGTGTTGGTTACAACATGGTCTATGGTAAACCCGAAGAAAGTACAGTCCTACTTGAGAAATTGAATATCCCTATATTCGCACCTATTTATTCCTCCGATTTAGAAACATGGGAAAATGACTCTTCAGGCCTTTCCAGTGAACTATACTGGCAGGTGGCCTGGCCCGAAATGGAGGGAAGGATTGAACCTGTGATGATGGGAGGGGTTACATCCAATGAAACCGATCCTTATACAGGAATCAATATCCAGCGATACACTCCACTACAGGACAGAATAGAACGAATAACCAATCGAGTTTTAAACTGGACACAACTTCAAACACTTTCAAATTCTGAAAAAAAGGTAGCATTAATCTACTACAATTTGCACGGTGGAAAAGATGGGGTAGGGGCCTCATATCTTAATGTTCCTGAAAGTATAGCTGAAATACTTAAAGCATTAAAAAATGATGGATACACAGTCCCTGACGATTACTCAGTAGAATACATAATCAACATTCTAACAACAGTTGGAAATAATGTTGGTTCATGGGCACCGGGAGAACTGGAAAAACTGATAGAAGCAGGTGCTATAACCATATCTTTAGACGAGTATATGGAATGGTTTAATTCCTTACCAGAAAATCTTCAACAAGAAGTTATAGACCAATGGGGTCCTGCCCCTGGTAATGTTATGGTATATGAAGATAAAATAGTAATTCCGGGTATAATGTTGGGAAATATATTTGTAGGTGCTCAACCAATGCGTGGATGGGGAGAAAATTCGACAGATATAGCACATTCTGCTACATTACCACCTACTCATCAATATATTGCATTCTACATGTGGTTACAAAAAGGAATGGAAACCAATGCAGTAATACACCTGGGAACACATGGAACTCTGGAATGGCTACCTGGAAGAAGTGTAGGACTCGGTGAAGACGATTGGCCAGATGTTTTACTGGGTGATGTACCTAATATTTATCCATATATCGTGGACAATACTGGAGAGGGAACCCAAGCCAAAAGAAGAGGATATGCAGTTATAATAGACCATTTAACAGCTCCAATAATTGTTTCTGGATTATATGGAGATCTTGCTCAGTTACAGGATCTTATAAACAGTTATGACAACACTGAACTTCAAGAACGAAAAGAAATCCTTAAAGCACAAATATTGGAATTGGTTGAGAAATTGCACCTTGACGAGGATTTAAACCTTAATTTGGAAACTACAGAATTTGAAACCATCAAAAACATGGTGGAACACAATTTAGAAGAATTATCTGCAACGCTGATGCCTTATGGACTTCATACCTTTGGACTTGCATTAGAGGGAGAAGTTCTGGATCAAATGGTAGAATCCATTGTAAGTTTTGACCCTGCAAACCGGGACAATGCTGAGTTCAGGGAGATGATTAGAGAATTACTCTCTCAAAACTTAGAGATAATGAATCTTCTTGCTGCACTACGTGGAGAATATATTTCACCATCTTTAGGTGGCGATCCAATACGAAGAGCTGAAGATGTCCTACCAACTGGTGTGAACTTTTACTCTTTTGACCCCAGAACAGCTCCAGACAGAACAGCGTGGTTAATAGGCATGGAAATGGCAGATGATATGCTGGAAGATTACTATCAAAAAAATGGATGCTATCCTGAAACTGTGGGTATTGTAGTCTGGTCTACAGAAACAATGCGAACCGTTGGTCAGAGTATTGCCATGATCTTAAGATACATGGGCTTGGAACCTGCATATGATAGTAAAGGTCGATTCACAGGAGTTACTGTAACCTCTCTAGAAGAGCTTAACAGACCTCGTGTGGATGTATTAGTAACCATAAGTGGTCTTTTCAGAGACACGTTCTCTTACACCATAAATATTCTGGACTCAGCAATAAGAATGGTTGCCAATCTATCAGAGACCACAGAGGACAATTATATCAAAAAACACTATTTGGAAGATCTTGGTGAATATCTACAAAACGGAATGAGTTCTGATGATGCAGATATTTTAGCTGGAGCCCGTATATTCGGACCTCCACCAGAAGCCTATGGAACCGGAGTGGCCCAACAGGTACCTTCAACCTCAAAATGGGATGATTCATCAGATTTGGTTGACACCTACCTTTCCAGGATGTCGTATATTTATGGAAATAGTGCGTATGGTATCAATGGATTGGAAGCATTCAAAAACCAGTTAAAAAATGTGGACGCCACTATACAGGTTAGAGATAACAACTACGGTCTTTTGGACAATGACGATGTTTACCAATACCTTGGTGGCCTTACTCTGGCTGCAGAAACTCTTTCAGGTAAAGATCTGAGTGTTTACATTGCAAATACTAGGATCACCCCTAAAATCGAGACTCTGGCAGAGTTCATGTCTAATGAAATCCGAACTCGGATGTTGAATCCAAAATGGACGGAAGGTATGCTAAACGAAGGCTTTTCTGGAGCAAACGAAATAGCTAAAGAGATAGGTTATCTTTTTGCCTGGGATGCTGTAACCTCTGAGGCAGTAAAAGATTGGATGTGGGAAGAAATTGCCAATACTTACGTATTCAATGAAAACACGCGCAGCCAGTTTATGGAGGCTAATCCTTACGCATTCTCGTCGGCTGTGGCGTGGATGTTAGAGGCTATCCATAGGGATATGTGGAGTGCAGATTCTTCAACCATAACCCAACTGGCCAATTACTACATACAGACTAATGTAGAGTATGGAGTCACCTGTTGTCATCATACCTGCGCTAACTTAAATTTCAATCAGTGGCTTGTTCAAATGTCCTCTCTAAACACACAACAATTACAGCAGTTCAACAATGTTCTGAAAGCAGCGACTGGAAATTCAGTAACAGTTCAAGATAATTCTAACCAAGGAGATTCAGCCAATCCTGGTTCTAATCCCTCAACTGTTGATGTAGCTCCACAAGGTTCAGTTGGAGAAGTTCAAGAATCCACTGGACAGACCGAAGGTTCTGTTGGTGAATATTCCAAAACATCAGAGGTATCAACTTCAGATGTTGGTGATTCCCAGCAGACATCCTCCAGTCAAAATTCCAACTCCTACGAGGTTACAAAAACCGAAGCTCAAAGTTCATCACAAAGTGGGATGCCTACTTACGCACTCATAGGTGTGATTCTGGTTGTAGGGTTGATAGCATTTGGATATTTCAGAGGTGTTAAAAAGTAAGTAGACAAGTTCGAGTATTAAAACATTCAAAAATTTGTTTAGATAGATTAGAGGATTCAAATCCTCTCTTTTATTTTTTTAAATAAATGAGGATTGGGATCAATTAAAGTATTAAATTTCTTCCAATTACTTTATAAAAAATAATACATTAGTAATTGGTATTACTATTAATTGAAATCACGGTTCTAAAGTAATAATACCAAATAAATAGAAATTATTATATATTATAAAACTAAATGTGGATTTGATAAATATGTTGGAATTATTATGGAAATTAGGAGTATTATCTGCAGTACTGGTTTTTGGAGTTAAAATTGGCCTAGCAATGGGTTTTGCTGGGTTATCAAAGAAATTAGCGGCAGTTATTACTATAGGATATGGATTGGGTATTTTAGTTCTAACCAAAATTACCGAAGGATATGCAGATGTTCTTCAAAAGGTAGTATATGATTATAATTTTGTTATATTCATCTTAATGGCTATAATAATATTTTACGCAGGTTTTCACACAGTTAAACAGTGGAAAATCCACAGAAAAAGTCATGCGAAAGCTTCATGCATGGCCATGGTTGCACCATGTCCCTGTTGTTTTGGAGCAATTTTGGCAACAATTATACTAGTTTCTCCTCTTATCGGAACATCAGCCTTTTCTATAGGACAGTATGCTGCTTTATTTCTAAGTATTATTATTGGTATATCATATTTAGCTTCGAATTATATTGTAAAAATTTCAAAACAACCCTACCCTGTATTACTTGGAAATTACATGATCTTTGTAGGATTATATTTTTTAGCTTCAGCTATAATACTTCCTAACATAAATTCAGTATTATCTTCTGAAATTACTCCTTTAACTATACCCTCAGCAACTACAATAATATACGCAGTCGTTGCAGTGGTAGTATTAATGGCTCTAGGAGTTTACATTTCCAAAAAAACAAGTCCATTAATTGAATAATCAGAGGTGATATAAATGGTGGCAATACCTGGCAGTGAAATACTAAGTAGCAGTTTACACGTAATATCTCAGAGTCTTATTATACCTGTTATAATAGGCCTTTTACTTTTCATGTTATATGCGATAATAAGCTTCGGAGGATTGATTTCAGAATATTCTGGTAGGATAAGATACAATATTGGAGAAATAGAAAATGTTATAAGGTCTATTGCAAATCCTGGAACTCCTGAAAAAGTCATATCTGTGGTTGAAAAAAGCAACATGCCTCAATCATATAAGGACATTTTGATCAATTTAGCATCCAATAGTGATCTTGGTGAAAAGTCGAGAGAAGCTCTAGCCAGAAAATTAATTGAAAACGAAGAACTTAAAGCAGCAAAAAGTCTGGAAAAAACAGATATGGTTACAAGATTAGGGCCAACACTGGGTTTAATGGGAACTTTAATTCCTATGGGACCGGGATTAGCAGCTTTAGGTAATGGTGATATACAAGGACTTTCTCAAGCCATAATTATTGCATTTGATACCACAGTTGTGGGGTTGGCTGCTGGTGGAGTGGCTTATGTCATATCCAAAATAAGAAGAAGGTGGTACGAGGAAAACCTTTCTAACATTGAAACTTTAACTGAAGCTGTTTTGGAGGTTTTAAATAATGCTAAGACGCAGACGCCTGTTATCGGCTGATCATGAAGAAGATCCAATGGCAGGTACCGCAAACTTGGTGGATGCTATGCTGGTTTTATCAGTTGGATTTTTAATTTTCTTAGTTATTTCATGGAATATGCAGAGTGTGGTATTCAGCGATGCATCTCCTGAGGAAAAAAAACAAACTATGGAAGCTATGCAGAAGGCAGCTGAAGTAGAAATGGGTAAAGAGATAAATGATACTCCCCAATCCAATACTGGAGAAGGAAGTGGATACGTGGAAATGGGAACAGTTTACAAGGATCCGGATTCAGGCAAACTGATCATGGTAGAAGGTTGACTCCTATTTTTTTCTGTTATGCATTGGATAAACTTCCCTTTTTACTGTTTAATTACCTTTTTACATTTTAAATACTTTTTTTATTAATTTTTTCCATTTATATCTAAACTTTATATCTAAAAAATATAATAATTGTATTAATCACTGGTTGAGAAAAAATGATAATCCCTGTTTTAGATTTAAAAGATGGAATCGCAGTTTCAGGAAAGGCAGGTAAACGTGATACATACCGACCACTACAAACAGTTTTTAGTAAAAATTCACAGGCTATTGATATAGCTGTTTCACTAAAAAAAGCAGGAGCATCCAGAATATATATTGCAGATTTGGATGCTATAGAAGGAGTTGGGACAAACTCCCCAATTATAAAAAAAATAAATAAAATATTACCGGTCATGCTCGATTGCGGTGTATCTTCAGTTAAAGAAGTTGAAGGTGCATTAAGTATGGCAGATTTTATTATAGTGGCCACGGAAACGTTAAAAGATCTACAAAATCTCGATGAGATTTTTCAGAACCATTTAATGGATAAAATAATTATCAGCATAGACCTTAAAGATGGCAGTATTTACAGTAAATATTTGAATATCGATCTTGGACTTTTCATAAAAAAAATAGCAAAAATCCAACCTCGAGAAATAATCTTGTTAGACATATCACGGGTTGGCAGTGAGAGTGGATTTAACCAAGAATTCATCAAAACCTTCAACATTCCTGAAACTTCAATAATATTAGGAGGAGGCATCAGACCTCAAGATATTAAATCATTAAGCATGGCCGGTGCTGATAAATTTTTAATAGGCACGGCTCTTCATAAAGGAGAAATAACTTTAAAATAGAAAAAAATATTTGATTAATATTAGTAAAATAATGTTTTTTAATACATTTATAAAAATTCAAAATAATACTATAAATTTAATTTTAAGTCAATTTTTAAGGAGTAACAATTTTGAAAGTAATTTTAATTGGCCCATTGACTTGTGACATGATTGTTAAAGATGGTTCAAACTATAAAACTACTGGGGGACCAGTTTTTTATCAATCTGGAGTTTTCAAAAGTTTAAACATTGATGTGGATGCAGTTATCACATTGTCAGCAAATGACCAAAACTTGATTACTCCATTTCCAGATAGTGTTAACATAACTCCTATTTTTACAGTCGATACCATGCAATTTCAAAATATTTACCCTGATTTTGATCCTAATCACCGCATACAAAAGGCAATCATTCCGGAAAATCCCATAAATTATAAATTAATATCCCAAATAGATTTTGCATCAGGAGATGCTATACTTTTAGGGCCATTATCACCATATGATCTTCCTTTAAAGACATTCAAATACCTTTTTCAGTTTGACGTACCCCTATATCTTGGTGGGCAAGGATACTTGAGACATTTAAATAATGATAAAATCACTTTAATGCCATGGAAAGATTATAAAGATTATTTAAAATACGTGGAATGTCTTTTTATTGACGAAAATGAAGCAAAAATAATTTTAGGGGGAAATTATTCTAATTTAAGGAATGTTTCCATAGAACTGGCTGCTTGTGGTCCTAAAGAAATTGTTATAACTTGTGGAAGTAAGGGTGCATTAATTTACTCCAAAGTTGAAGATTTGTTTTACGAAATTCCTGCAATTGCTCCCGACATGATTAAGGATCCTACTGGATTGGGGGATACTTTTATGGCTGCATATGTTGCTAAAAAATTTGAAACTGATGATATAGAGAAATGTGGCAGGTTTGCTGCACTTTTATCCAGCATGAAACTTGAGAAGAAGGGTTTCTTTAATTACCAATTGGGTGAGATCCAGGACAGATTAAGAAAAATAAATTTTGAAATATAAAATAAATAAACTAATAAAATTTAATAAAGTTAAGGGTAAAGAAAAAAAGATTATAAAAAAAGATATTATCTTTTAGCATTGATTTGTTATGTTTAAATAGCTACTGGGTGTTTTAGTTATACTCCCACTACAAAGGGAAGTATTAAAAATGGTAAAATACCAGCAGCCAAAAATAAAACTATTCCAATTAATGTGTAAGGTAAATGCCTATCCATTATCCCGTTGGCAATAAATATGACGCTGAAAAAACCCAGCGCCACAGGTAAAATATGTGAATAAATTAATGTTCCTGTAATTATTTCTGTTTCAACCATGTTTCATCACTTTTAGAAAATTATATATCATATATTAGTTAATTCATTATTTATATTTTCATATTTAATCTTTTGTAATGTAATTTTTGAATCAAAAGTATTTAATATTTAAAAATAAAACTTAATAATGTTAAACTGTAAAAAAGCTAATACATCTATCAGAAATACTTAACTAGTAAATTATGTATTTGTATTTTGAGTTTGTAAAGAATGTTTACAAGGTTAATCATTAGATTTATAGGAGGAATATTATGCGACACGGTACTGATGTCTTGAAGAAGGGTTTTGCTAAGATGACAAAGGGTGGTGTGATCATGGATGTGGTCAATGCTGAACAAGCAGAAATTGCCGAAAAATCAGGAGCTGTTTCAGTGATGGCCCTAGAAAAAGTTCCTGCTGATATTAGAGCTTCTGGAGGAGTAGCCCGAATGGCTGATCCAGGTAAAGTGGAAGAAATTATTGATGCTGTTTCCATACCAGTCATGGCCAAAGTAAGAATTGGTCATTTTGTAGAAGCACAGGTTCTTCAAGAATTGGGGGTGGATATGATTGACGAGAGTGAAGTTTTGACTCCTGCTGACGAAAAGTATCATATTGACAAGAAGAAATTTACAATTCCTTTTGTTTGCGGTGCTAGAAATCTTGGAGAAGCACTTAGAAGAATCGACGAAGGAGCAGCCATGATTCGTACTAAAGGAGAAGCAGGTACAGGTAATGTTGTTGAAGCTGTCAGGCATATGCGCATGATCATGGGCGGTATAAGAGAACTTCAAAATAAAACTGAAGAAGAACTTTGGAGTGTTGCCCGTGAAATAGAAGCTCCTTTGGATTTAGTTAAAGAATTAGCAGAATTAGGACGTCTGCCGGTGGTTAATTTTGCTGCTGGTGGAGTTGCGACCCCTGCAGATGCAGCACTCATGATGCAGCTTGGTGCTGATGGAGTATTTGTTGGATCTGGTATATTCAAATCTGAAAATCCGGAAAAAGTTGCCCGTGCCATTGTGGAGGCCACAACAAATTATAATGATCCTAAGGTTCTGGCGGATGTTTCACGTAACTTGGGTAAAGCAATGCCGGGACTGGAAATGAGTGAAATTCCAGATGATGAAAAACTACAAACACGTGGATGGTAAATGATTTATTTGAATATTTTACCACCAATTTATAATAAAAAGCTTAAAATATTAAAAGTGAATCAAAAATAGTTCTATTTTACTTTTCAAATCTTTTAATGGTTAAAATTAATTTTTTAATACTTAATTTGATATTTACCCATTAAAATGATTCTTTTTGGATAAATATTAAAATAAAATACAATATTGGTTTAAATAGGATATCAAAAATTGTTTAAAATAAAAAAATGAAAAAGGTTTAACTGCTTAAACAGCAGTTTCACCTCTTTCCCCAGTTCTAATTCTTACAACGTCTTCTACAGGAGATATGAAAATTTTTCCATCTCCTATGTCTCCGGTTTGAGCAGTTTTTACAATGGTTTCAATTACCTTTTCTGCATCCTTATCGTTTACGACAATTTCTAACCGGGTTTTTGGGAGTAGATCCACTTTGTAGTCACGACCTCTGTAACTTTCAGTCAAACCCAATTGTCTCCCACGCCCTTTTACTTCTGTCACAGTGACTCCGTGACATCCTGTTTCTTCAAGGGCCTGTTTGACATCTTCTAATTTATCTGGTCTGATTATTGCTAATATTTCTTTCATCTAACCACGTCCTTATATTCTGTAACCAGATTCTTCATGAAGACTTGTGTCAAGTCCTTCAGTTTCTTGTTCGTCAGTTACTCTTAGTCCAATAGTAACATCTATTATTTTACCTAATATTATGGTAACGACAAATGTGTATGCTATTACCGCCACAATAGCAATTATCTGGGTTAATAATTGTCCAGGGTTTCCGTATAAAAGACCGGTACCTAATTCATTGATAAATGGAGCTGCAAATATTCCTGTTGCAACAGCACCCCACATACCAGATACTCCGTGTATTCCAAATACATCCAATGCATCGTCGTAGCCAAAACGGTCTTTGAGTGCGGTTATTGCATAGTAAGATACGATTGAGGTTACAAATCCAATAACAAGCGCTGCAGGCACATCAACAAATCCTGCTGCAGGAGTTATTGCAACTAGACCGGCAACTGCTCCGGATAGGGCTCCAAGTAATGTTGGTTTACCTGTTTTGATTACGTCCATCAATATCCAGGATATCATTGCGGCTGCTGCTGCGGTATTGGTCACTATAAATGCTGATCCTGCTAGACCTCCAGCTGTTAATGCTGATCCTGCGTTAAATCCGAACCAACCAAACCATAATAAAGCAGTACCAATGGTGGAATACCCTAAATTATGTGGGAGTAATTTTTTATCTTTCCTTGCACCTAGAAGCAGTATTAATGCCAATGCCGCCACACCACAATTTATGTGAACAACGGTACCTCCTGCAAAATCAAGTGCTCCTAAGTTTGCAAGCCAGCCTCCTCCCCATACCCAATGGGCAATAGGTACATATACTAGTGTAATCCATAAGGGGATGAATGCTAACCATGCAGAAAACTTCATTCTTTCAACTATTGCTCCTGATATCAGGGCAACGGTTATTGCTGCAAATGTTAATTGGAAAGCGATGAACACACTCATTGGTATAGTTCCAAATAGTGTATCTACTCCTATTCCACTCATAAATAGGTTCATAGGGTTTCCAATAAATCCCATTAGCATATCTTCACCAAAAGCAAACTGGTAACCATAAATTACCCAGATTATACTTGTAATGGCAAAGGCTATTAGAGATAGGAACATTGTGTTTAACACATTTTTCTTTTTGGTAAGACCTCCGTAGAATAATGCTACGCCGGGAACGGTCATTAATACTACCAAAGCTGTGGAAATCAACATCCACGCTGTATCACCGGAATTAAGAATATCCATTACATTTCCTCCTTGTATAATATTTTATTAAAGACTTTATTATTTTTAAAGTCTAATAATAATTGAATTTTATTTTTTTATTCATGGGTGTGTTTTTTAAATCAAAAAATATACAATTTAACTTCGTTTTTCCATCAAGACTTATATATTCGAATACGGGTTTACACCCCCAATCAGCATATCCAATCTCATCGGACATCGGCATCATACTTCCGATATAATAAAATTAATTTACCTACTATATAAATGTTTTGATGATTACTCAAATTATTGCTACAAAATTAGAAAAATTTAGAATAACTACTAAATGTTTCACTAAATAAATATGATATGTGAACATTTTAAAACAATATTTTTTTAGATATAATATAATTAAATAAAATCTTTAAAAATTAATCTATAATTCGAAAAAAAATTAAGAAAAAGGATTATATAGCTTTTTCTCCTTTTTCTCCTGTCCTTATTCTTACAACTTCCTCAACTGGGGAGATAAATATTTTACCATCACCTATATCACCAGTCCGAGCTTTAACTATAATAGTTTCCAGTATATTATCTACTTCTGAATCTTTAGCTACAATTTCAATTTCAGTTTTTGGAAGTAAATCAACTTTGTAGTCATATCCCCTATAGCTCTCTGTTATACCCAGTTGGGCACCTCTTCCTTTGACATCTTTCACTGTTAAACCGTGACATCCAATTTTTTCAAGTGCCTCTTTAACATTCTCTAATTTTTCAGGTCTTATAATTGCGATAATTCTTTTCATAATTGTACTTCCTAATCTATTAATTCCCTTAAATCTAATATTTTTATAGTCTTAGTATTTATAGATTGGTTTAGAGTCTGTAACCGGATTCCTCATGGAGATTTATATCCAGTCCTTGTATTTCATGATTTTCAGAAACACGTAATCCAATAGTTTTATCGATTATTTTTCCGATTATATAAGTCATGACAAATGCATATGTCCCAATTACTGCAACCGCTAAAATTTGGACACCTAATTGTGTTAAATTTCCATATAAAAGTCCACCAGTGATTGCACTATTTATGAGGGGACTGGCAAATATTCCTGCGGCTATAGTTCCACATATACCTGAAACGCCGTGGATCCCAAATACATCTAATGCATCATCATAACCAAAGCGAGGTTTCAGGTGAGAAACGGCATAGTATCCTAAAATTGCAGCTACAAAACCAATAACCATAGCTGATGTTATATTTACATATCCTGCGGCGGGAGTTATTGCAGCTAATCCTGCAACTGCACCAGAAAGGGCACCAAGTAAAGTTGGTTTACCAGTTTCAAGTTTATCCATTAACATCCAGGCTAACATACCTACTGCTGCTGATGTATTTGTCACAATAAAAGCAGAAACAGCTAGATCAGTTGCTCCTAATGCAGATCCTGCGTTAAAACCAAACCAACCAAACCAAAGTAATCCTAAACCTATGACTGAGTATCCTAAGTGGTGTGGTAATAGTTTAACATCTTTTCTAACACCCAATAACATAACTAATGCTAAGGCAGCCAAACCACAATTAACATGGACAACTGTACCTCCGGCAAAGTCTAAAACACCCAGTTGGGCTAGCCATCCTCCACCCCATACCCAGTGAGCTATTGGTAAATATACAACAAGTAGCCAAATAGGTATGAAGGTTAACCATGCAGAAAATTTCATTCGCTCTACAATAGCTCCAGATATAAGAGCAACGGTTATTGCAGCAAATGTCATCTGAAATACAGCAAAAAGACTTTCAGGTATTGTAGGGGCCAGTGCTGCTAAATTTTTTGATTCTAAAACACTATTAAAAAATGGATTTTTTAAGGCACCAATAATTCCCCAGGTATCTGCACCAAATGCTAGATCATATCCAAATACAAACCATAGTATACTTACCACTGCAAATGTGACTAGTGAAAGAAATATAGTATTTAATACATTTTCTCTTTTAGTTAAACCTCCGTAAAATAATGCCAAACCTGGTATCGTCATCAAGATAACCAATGCTGTTGATATTAACATCCAGGCTGTATCGCCTGAATTTAAAATTGCAACCATATTATTCCTCCATATATTTATTTTGTTCTTGTATTTTAATTATTAATGTAATAGAAAAATATCAAATAGGTAAATGGCGTTAATTGAACTTTTATTATTTATTGGGATTATTTAGCGATTTTTTTTGAAAATTTGAATGTTTTATGATCTACCTCCTTAAAGGATATAGGAATCCTTTTTCCGGCATACTTAGTTAACCATATCCCATTTTATTTCTAGTAGGATATAGGAAACCTAATTCCGATCTAACTTTCTATCAAACTCAGATATAACCTTTGTGGTAATCGGAAAAATTTATAATATGTATAAACAATTATTGTCTGTTAGAAAAATCTATAGTTTAATATAAAAGATATAAAATCAGAATTATCTCTTATTTATTATTATGATAAAAATTTAACCATGATTATACAAAAAATATAAAATTAGAAGAATTATAAACTTATTTATTAGTAAATACAAATAGTATTTCAACAACTAATTCCAAATACAAAAATTCACTTAATTAAATTTTAAATAAAATTTAAATGATATCGAGAGATAAAAATGATTTCAAGGAAGAAAGGCAAATTATTTATTGTTCTATCCATAGCATTAATTGCGTTTGGAATAGGATCTGTTACCAATGTTTTAACTTCTGATAACTTTTCTTTAAATGATATTATTCCCAGTTCCCTTGCATTTGAAGAGCAAGAAAAGGTTATGGTCATTAACGATCCTTCTTTCGAACCAGTATACATAGAAAAGGTAGTACCACAACCAATCAACAACACCAACAACACCACCACTAATAACACTAGTGGAGGTAACAATCGAGTTATTGAAAATATAACCTGACCATGATTTCTTAGACTAAAATATTACTCATTTTATGGTTTTTCTAATTAAATCACCCTAATCTATTTTTAACATGTTTTTACTTTATCTTATATAAATTATAATATGTTCATAATAGATCCAGATTTTTCCATACCTGGTTGTAGTTTGATTAAGATTTTTGCCTTATTATATCTTAATTATAGACATAGGTATATGATTAAAAAGAAAACTTAATTATATTAACCCCATAATACATATGGAACACTAATCTAATATCAATATAATTTTATTTATAATACTTTTTTAATGGTTTAAAATAATTTAAATACCTAAATAGGAAATATAAACTTTAATAAGGTGATTGGGAATGTCAGAAAAGAATCAGCTAGGATCAAAAATTAGACAGATAAGAGAAAATAATCAGATGTCATTAGAAGATCTATCCAAGGCCAGCAATATCAGTATTGAGGAATTAGATAGTATAGAAAATGGAGAACTTATACCTTCACTAACTCCTTTAATAAAAATTGCTAGAGCATTAGGCGTAAGACTTGGAACATTCTTAGATGATGCACCACAAACAGGGCCAGTAGTTTCTAAATCTGGTCAATATGAAAATATAATCCTATTTTCTGGGAAAGAAAACCATCCAGATCAGAGTAAACTAGAATTTTATGCTTTAGCTTCAGGAAAACAAGACCGGCACATGGAACCATTTATAATAGATGTTCATCCACCAGATAACCAAGATTATAAATTATCATCCCATGAAGGAGAAGAATTTGTATATATAATGGATGGTAAGATAGAAATTTTATATGGTACTGAAAGGTATTTACTTTCAAAAGGGGATAGTATTTATTACGACTCGATAATACCTCATGATCTTCATGCATATGGCGAAAAAGACGCAAAAATATTGGCAGTGGTTTACACTCCATTTTAAATGAGAGATAGGGATAAATATACCCTTTATTGTTAAAAAATACTTATTTTAAATTGATTAATAGAGGAAATAGAAATGTTTAATATAACAGTAACACCACGATTTGGAGATATAGACGGACTTAAACATGTTAATAACACAGTTCTGGCAATATGGTTTGAAAAAGCTAGAAATCCTATATTTCGAATGTTCACACCAGATTTGGATTTAAGTTATGAAAAATGGAAGTTGATAATGGTTAGAACAGAATTTGACTTTGTGGGGCAGATGTACTATGGGACTGATGTGGAAATTCGCAGTTACATCACCAGGATTGGTAACACTTCATTTACTATAGGACATGAAGCATGGCAAAATGGAGAGTTAAAAGCAAAAGGAAAAGCAGTTATAGTTCATTATAATTTTCTGGAAGAGAAATCGATGCCCATACCAGAATCTATAAAAAAACAATTAGAGGAACATCTGATACCAGAACAAGTATGATGTCTGATTGGATGAAATAATATATTAAATGAAATTTTAACGATAAAAACCTACATATCAATATGTATAAAGGATGTTATGGACATGGATTTAATTAACGATACAATAGGGGAATTCTTAGAAAAAATGGTAAAAAAAGATCCAGACAGGGATTTTATGGTTTATCCTGACCGAAATCTTAGATTTTCATACCAGGAATTTAATGAAAGAGTAAACATGTTAGCTAAGGGACTGCTCTCTATTGGGATTTCTAAGGGAGATCATGTGGGAATATGGGCTAAAAATGTTCCAGATTGGCTTACATTCATGTTTGCCACGGCAAAATTAGGTGTAGTTTTGATAACGGTAAATACTGCCTATAAAAGCCATGAACTTGCTTACGTCCTGGAACAATCAGACATGAAAGCTCTGGCCATAATTGATGGATTTAGAGATGTTGATTATGTTCAAACAGTTTATGAACTCGTCCCTGAGTTAAAAACCCATAGCAGAGGTAATTTAAACAGTAAAAAATTCCCTTATCTTGAAAGTGTAATATATGTGGGTCAAGAAAAACATAGGGGAATGTATAATACCAATGAATTAATGTTACTGGGAAAACACAGCAAAGATGAGGAATTAATCAAAATCAAAGAGTCCGTTGAATGTGATGATGTAGTAAACATGCAATATACATCTGGGACCACGGGTTTTCCAAAAGGAGTAATGCTTACTCATAAAAATGTTTTAAATAATGGTTTTTACATTGGTGAGAGACAGAGATTCAGTGAAATTGACCGAGTATGTTTACCAGTTCCCTTATTCCACTGCTTTGGTATTGTATTAGGAGTGCTTGCAATTTTAACCCATGGCGCAACCATGGTTATGGTAGAACAATTTGATCCATTACTGGTTCTTGCTGCAGTACAAAAAGAGAAATGTACTGCATTGTATGGTGTTCCGACAATGTTCATTGCAGAATTTTCGCATCCCATGTTTGAAATGTTTGATTTTTCCAGTCTACGTACCGGTATAATGGCTGGATCTCCCTGTCCTATAGAAGCCATGAAAAAAGTCATGTCGGACATGCATTGTGATGAAATAACCATTGCTTACGGATTAACGGAAGCATCTCCAGTATTTATACAAACCAGTGTGGATGATTCAGTAGAAAAGAGGGTCAATACAGTTGGAACCCCTTTACCACATATTGAGGTTAAAATTGTAGATCCTGATACTGGTGAAACATTAGGGCCGAATCAAACAGGAGAAGTATGTTGCCGTGGATATAATGTGATGAAAGGATACTATAAAATGCCTGAAATGACCAAGGAGGCTATTGATAAAGATGGTTGGCTTCACAGTGGTGATCTGGCTGTTTGTGATGATGATGGATATTATTCTATTGTGGGCCGTATTAAAGACATGATTATCCGTGGAGGAGAAAATATTTATCCCCGGGAAATTGAGGAATTTATACACACCATGGATGGGGTTAAGGATGTTCAAGTAGTGGGAATACCTGATGAAAAGTATGGAGAAATTGTAGGTGCCTTTGTTATAGTGGATGATGAATCAGATCTAACTGAAGAAGACATAAGAGATTATGCCATAACCAAAATAGCCCGTTACAAAGTACCAAAACATGTCTTTTTAGTGGACGAATTTCCATTAACTGCCAGTGGAAAAGTACAAAAATTTAAATTAAGAGATTTAGCAGTGGAACTTCTTGAAAAAAAAGAACAAAATGAAGAACCAATTTAGGAAATTACTCATAATTATATTATTTTTCTTTTTAGTACTCATTCCAATGCTTTTTCGAGTTTTAATTAATAAATTTTTTATTTAACAAATTTAAACATTAATTACTAAAATTAAATTAAGGAACTATAATGATAATTTTAAGGAAGAAAAAAAATATACTGGAGTTGTACCCTATAGGAAGTGCAAAAGGGGCACTAAATTCCCGTAGAAAACCTTTGTTTTATGGTTACATTAAATTGAAAAATGTTAACGGCCGGATAAAAATTCACAGGTTTCATGTTAAAAAAGATGATAAAGAAGCAGTATTTCCTCCCAGTGAAGCAGCCAAAATTCTAAAAAATCAAACTGTTTTTTTATTAGGTAGTGATTCTCAAACCGAAGAATTATTAAATGAGATGAATATCAATTATAAGAGAACTCTTATCTGTAATCACTGCATTATGGATGGATATATAACTATAATAAAAAGAGATTCATCCTACCAGTTTCATAATGACCATATCTGCAGAATTTGTGCGGAACAAGAAGTAAAAAGAGAATTAAATTATAGAGATTTTGATTTAAGTACTTTCAAAAATTTTAAAAGGATACTGGACAGCACCTATGATGTTAATAAAGTTTTAAGTGTGTTAAATCCTAATTTTGACCCTGTAAAAAATTCTGATCTCACCCTATACGATAAAATTGAAGTGAAAGGAAATAAAAAGCCAAAAATGGCTATAGCCCAACTGAATATTCCTGAAAAATTTAAAGATATCATTAAATCTAATGGAAAATATTTATTACCAGTTCAGCAGATGGCAATGGAGAAAGGTCTTTTAGATGGTGAAAATTTACTTGTAGTATCAGCCACAGCCAGTGGAAAAACACTGATTGGGGAAATTGCTGGAGTTCCCCGGGCAATGAATAAAAAGAAATTTCTATTTTTAACGCCATTAGTGGCCCTGGCCAACCAGAAATATAGGGATTTTAAAAGTAGATACAGTAAACTGGATTTAAATGTATCAATTAAGGTGGGTATGAGCCGAATAAAAGCCAAAGAAGAAATTTCTCTTGGAGATGATGAGGTAAAAAATTCAGATATAGTGGTTGGTACCTACGAAGGTATAGACTTTCAACTTCGATCAGGAAGAGCAGATGATCTCAAAGATCTAGGAGTAGTGGTAATTGATGAGATACACATGCTGGACGATCCTGAAAGAGGTCCCCGACTAAACGGTTTAATACAGAGATTAAAATCCCTTTTTAAAAATTTGCAGATAATAGGACTATCTGCTACTGTTAAAAATCCGAAGGAGATAGCCACGGAATTTGGAATGAAGTTGGTGGAGTATGGTGAACGTCCAGTGCCATTGGAGCGTCATCTAATTTTTACCCGTTCTGAATATGATAAATTAGATATTATGGTCAGAATAGCCAGATCAGAATACAAAAACATTTCAAAGAAAGGATTCCACGGACAAACCATAATATTCACTAATTCTAGAAGAAAAACACATTCAATATCGGATTATTTAACTAAAAGAGGTGTTAGTGCCGCAGCATATCATGCTGGACTTTCCTATTCTAAAAAAAATAATATTGAAAAAGATTACCTAAAACAAAAAATATCTACTGTGGTTACAACCGCTGCACTTGCTGCAGGAGTGGATTTTCCTGCATCACAGGTTATATTTGAAAGCATTACCATGGGGAATAAGTGGTTATCACCCAATGAATTTTCACAGATGCTGGGAAGGGCAGGAAGACCCACCTACCACGATATAGGTAAAGTATATTTACTTCCCGAGATTGGTCGAATATTCGAAGATGAAGCAGAAGAGGCCGTGGCCATTGATCTATTAGATAGTGATGTGGAAGAGGTAGATGTACATTATTCAGAGGACGATGTTATAGAACAGGTACTAGCTGATATATGTACAGGAAATGTTAGAAATATTACTGATCTCAAGAAAACATATAAAAGTATAGATCTACCCTTAAATCTGGACACGGCTATTGATCTACTCATTGATTATAAGTTAATAACAGAAAACGGCAATTTCAATGTCACAAGTTATGGAAGAGCTGTTTCCACTTCATTTTTAAATCAGGAAGATGCAGAGTACATCCGAAAAAATTTAAAAAAGATTACTCCCTTGGAAATGGCCTTGACCCTGGAACCTTTTGAAAATGTTTATTTATCAAACCGGGTTCATAAAAAACTAAGTAAGGTTCTAAAAGTTAATCTTTCCACCAGATTGTTTGCTGATTCAACATTGGACATAATCTCATCAGCGGAAAATATTTCTAAACTGGATCCGGCTCTCCAAGACGCGCTTATAAATTTGCAGATGGAATTTTTATCGTGTAAATGCAAAGACCGTCCCTTCTGCACGTGTTTCCAGATGGAACTCTCCCGGAGGATTATCAAGTACCGGTCCCAAAACAAGGATCCAGTGGACATCAGTAAAATTCTCCTTAAAAACTACCAGATACATGCATATGCAGGGGATATATTTTCCTGGATGGATAATCTTATAAGGAAATTGGAAGCTATAAGAAGAATTGCCAGAGCCTTTAAATATTATAAAATAGTTAAACAAACTTCAAAACTTATTAAAACCATAGAAAAAGGATATTAATTCGTGGAAAAGGATGATCTCAGATAATTAAAAGAATTTAAATGTTTTCAATATCTTTGATGATATCTTTTAAGGCTGTTTGGAGGAGTTTTTCACCGTAATTTATATCAATACTTACCTTTTGGGATTCAACTAGTTTTGCTCCTTGATCTATTCCTTTATCTGCAATTCTAGCATCTTTCAGTCCTACCATTCCCACTTCAGGATATTTATCAAAATCGCAGTGTTTTTCTAATTTTGATTTATCAACCAGGCCTAAAACATCGCCTATGGATAGTTCTCCGGTCCCTGCGTGGGGTCCTTCAATTTCTACTATTTTATTATTTACTTTTATGGTCAATTCAAGCTTTTTTTCAATTTCAGAAATATATGGGAATAGGGGACGATTTCCACCATGGCCGTTTACCAGAACTATTTTTTCCAGTTCAAGACATTTTTTAGCCGATGCAAGTGTAGGTATTAATCTCTTTTCCACCAACTCTTGGGGTTTAATGTGTTTGCCGTGTTTGACGTAATCATATTCTGTAGCAGCATACAAAACTCCTAAGAATTTTGCACCAGTTCTTAAAGCTGCTTGAAGTGCCAAGTAAGAGGCAATCTTAGCATCAGTATCTATAGGTAAACATGCCCCATGATTTTCAAGGTGTGAACCAATTGCCAGAACTCCAACTTTGTGCACTTCTGGTGAGATAATATTTCCTGACGAATATCTGAGTTTTACCATTTGATCACGTAATATTTTAGATTATGATTAATCTCAAATTATAATTTTAAGTTAAGTGTTCAATATTAATAAAATCTATTTTTTATACTTTAAAATCCCATATTTTATCGCCAATATAGTGTATGGTTTTTATAGCTTTGCCCTTATCATTTTCAATCATTTCCTCACCAGATATTAGACATCGGCCAATGGCCAGGGGCTTTTTGTGCTGTTCATCCACAACAAATACAATATCTCCTTCCTTTAAGTTTTTATCGGCATCCACAATGCCGGGGCTCATGACATCAGCACCTTTAGTCATAAATTTTACAGCACCCATATCTACTACCGCGTAATCCTGGATAATATCTAATTTTAATGCTGCTTTTAGGGTGGGTAATGGTTCTCCCTCTAACATAATAATTAGCGGTTCTCCGTCAACCAGTATGAATTGGTAAATATCGGTTTCTATTTCCTCAACCTTACTCTTTGCAGGGATTAATTTAGCATATTCCCCTAGTTTTTTTTGTAATTCTTTCAGTTTCTTTTTTTTCAGATAATATCTTTTTCTGATTTTCAATTTGAAACACCTATACTCTTATATAATTATCATCGTTACATTTAAATATAAATCCCACCAACATTGAAGGTATAGGATAGGTGATAATGTGAATGCACAAAAAGTGAATGTACAAAGACCACTTGATGCATTAGGTAAATCCTTAAACTCCCCCGTTCTCATAAAACTTAAAGGTGAAAGAGAATTCAGAGGGATTTTAAAGAGTTTTGACCTGCATATGAATTTAGTATTGAATGACGCTGAAGAAATCGAAAACGGTGAATCAACCAGACGTTTAGGAACTGTGCTTATAAGAGGAGATAATATAGTCTACATATCACCTTAAATAGGTATATAAGTCTAAAACATTTACGAATAATTAGATAAATAAGATGTATTAACTCTAAAACTGTATAAACAACAAATATCAATTTTATAAGGAGGATAATAATGAAAGGTACACCCTCATTTGGTAAGAGGAATAAAAAGACCCACATCAGATGTAGAAGATGTGGTAAAAACGCATACCATGCCAGAAAGAAATACTGTGCAGCATGCGGATTTGGAAGATCCAGCCGAATCAGAAGATACAGCTGGCAAAATAAGAAAATTTCAGGATATAGGTTGAAATAGATGGATAATAAAAGTCCTATAGATGTAAGGATAATCGTGGAAGGAGCATCGGATGTGGAAAGTGTTTCCAAAGCCATGCAGAACGTGGCTCTAGGAGCAGAATACCACATAACTATCTCCTCCATAATTCCTACTACTAGCTCCGAAATAGCAAAAAGGGCTGTAAAAGGAGCAGATCTTGTTTTAATTGCAACTGATGTTGATGGACCTGGCCGGGAACTGGCTGATAAGTTCCAGAAACTTTTAAAAGATGAAGTGGGCCATGTGGAAAGAATGAAATTTCCCTTTGGTCATGACGTTGAATACATTGATCCTTCTATTATACGTGATGAGATCAAAAATGCCATAATAAGGGCGGGTCTAACATCAATAACTAATATCTCACGAATTAGAAAACTTGAAGATAAAATAGTTGATTTGAAAGAAAAATTAAGTAATATTTATGATGAAAACGATGTTCTACAATCTGAAAATCAGGAATTATCAGTTAAATCCCGAGAACTTTTAGAAGTAAACGAAGAATTAACCGAAGAACTGGCCCTTTTCAAGGAAAAATCAGAGAACATTGAACATAAATATGATAAAGTAAATAAAGAAATTGAAAAAATCCGAACCAAACCTCTTTTTGAACTTTTTTATTTAGAAGATTTATGGAAAGAAGTTTTTGATGAAGAATTGGAAGATGAAGATCAAATTTATTTTGCTACCAATCAGTTTAAACCAGATAAAATTATTGTAGGTCAAGGTTGTGTTGGGGCAGTTTCTAAAGAAAAGGCTATAGAATGGCTTAAAATTGTTCGCACTGCTTTAATTTTTTATGATTCAAAGGAAGATAATTCAGAGGATAATTCAAATAAAGATTCAGGTTACCAGCATATTTGGGAATCCTAGTTAATTTTTAAGATTTGTTAAACTAATTTAATCACAAAGTTAATAATAAAATGTGTAATAATTGTAAAAAATCTTCGAATTTGGTCTATAATTGTTATAATTTGAGTATATCTAATCTAGTTGAATAATTGTTATAATATTAATGTTAAATCTTTTTAAATAATTTAAAAACTGTAAAACTTTTGATTACTATATTTAATAATAAAAAAAATCATTTTACGTATATGGGAGAATCTTAAATTGCAGGATAAATGTGGTATTGTAGGAGTATATTCTCACAACAAAGCTAATAACGTGTCTAGAAATATTTATTATGGCCTTTACTCACTTCAACACAGAGGCCAGGAATCAGCAGGTATATCTGCCCATAATGGAAAAGAAATGTGCACTTATCGTGGTATGGGGCTGGTTTGCGATGTGTTTAACAATGGTAATATAGAAGGTTTGGATGGTAATGTGGGGATTGGGCATGTCAGATATTCTACTACTGGTAAATCACTGATAGAAAATTCCCAACCATTTTACACAGAATTTGACCAACATCAAATTGCAGTAGCACATAATGGTGACATAATTAACTCTATGGAACTTAGAGAAGAATTAATAGAAAAGGGACATTATTTCTGTTCCACAACAGATTCTGAAGTAATAACTCACCTTTTAAGAAGAGAATATTCTAAAACGGAAGATATAATTAGATCTATACAGAATATTTCCAGCAAATTAATTGGTTCATATTCACTGGTCATTCTTTTTAACCAGCAACTGATTGTGGTAAGGGATCCAGTAGGTATAAAACCATTATCCTTGGGCAAAACCCGTGATAGTATCATGGTAGCATCGGAAACTGTCGCTTTTGATGTTGTTGGTGCTGATTATGTGCGTGATATTAAACCAGGGGAGATACTGGTTATTAATAATGAAATAACTAGTTTTAAGATTCATACACCTCATAAAGTTAGAAGGGCTCATTGTATGTTTGAATACGTTTATTTTGCACGGCCGGACAGTATACTGGACGGACGATCTGTTTATCAAGTTCGATTAAAAATAGGAGAAGCCCTATTTAAAGAACATGGAGTTGATGCAGATGTGGTAATGCCGGTGCCGGATTCTGCAATTACAGCAGCTATTGGTTATTCTCGCGCATCGGGATTGGGATATGGAGAAGGACTTATCAAAAACCGTTACATTGGACGTACATTTATCATGCCCACCCAGGAAGAAAGAGAAACTTCTGTGAAATTGAAAATGAATCCTATCAAATCTGAACTGGAAGGCAAAAAAATTGTGCTGGTAGATGACAGTATTGTGCGAGGCACCACTTCAAAAGCTCTGGTTGATGTTTTAAAGGAGACTGGTGTTAAAGAAATACATCTAAGAATAGGATGTCCTCCTATAATATCGCCCTGCTATTATGGAATTGCTATGGCCACAAAAAAGGAATTAATTGCATCTAACAAGGAAGTAGAAAAGATTAGGAAAACATTAGGTGTTGATTCCTTAGGATATTTGAGTAAAGAATCTTTAATTGAATGTATTGGTCTTGATGGCGAAGACCTGTGTTTGGGATGTTTAACTGGAGAATATCCTACTGCGTTACCTAAAGATATAAAAAAATATGAGGCAAACCGTTGTTGTCCTTAATTTTTTAATAAATATTAATAGGTAGTTAAAAACGAATTCTTTGAAAAATTTTACCAGTTTTAAAATAATTATATAATGATTGATTTTCTAAATTAACTATACAAACTTCTTTAATACTTTAATTTCATTTATTTTTCAAGTGGTGATTAAAATCGTTGAATTAATGGCACCATCCCGAGATTTTGCATCTTTAAACGCTGCTCTTTCTAATGGGGCAGATTCAGTTTATATAGGAATAGATGGATATAACATGCGGGCTAACGTTGCAAATTTTAAGATGGACGACATTAAAAATGCAGTCAATCTATGTCATGATCATGGTGTAAAATTGTACGTTTGCACCAATACTATAATGAAAGACAGTGATATTGAATCTTTAAATGAGCTATTTCCTATTTTAAACTCTTATAAAGTTGATGCAGTAATTTTATCCGATTTAGGGGCTTTAAAAATTGCTAAGGAAAACAGTATAGATGTACATATGAGTGTACAGTCTAATTTATCCAACAGTGAATCTCTAAATTTCCTAAAAGAGTATGGAGTTAAAAGAGCAGTTTTATCTAGGGAACTATCATTAGAAGAGATTAAAAACATCAAATCTAAAACAAATCTTGAAATAGAAGTTTTTGTGCACGGAGCTATGTGTATGGCAGTATCTGGCCGATGTTTTTTAAGCTCCTATTTTTATGATAAAAATGCAAATTGTGGTGAATGCCTCCAACCGTGCAGAAGTGAATGGAAATTATTATCCAAGGATTCAAAGGAAGTTATAATTGAGGGTAATGAAAAGTTAACTCACTTTTTCAGTCCTAAAGACTTGTGCATGATTGAGCATACACCTGAACTTATTGGGGCGGGTATCGATGCATTCAAAATTGAAGGAAGAGCCAGACCTGCAGATTATGTTGCAACAGTAACCAAAGTTTACCGGGAAGCTATTGATAAATATGAAACTGGAAATTGGGAATTTAATGAACGATGGGTAGACGATCTCAAAAAAGTTTTTAATCGAGGTTTTGACACTGGATTTTACTTTAAAAAACCTTATAAAACCAGCAAGTATAATGAGGCTACTTATATTAAAAAAGATATTGGAACAGTCTGTAATTATTATAAAGATGTTTCTGCAGCAGAAATCCGGTTTTGGGATAGTTTGAAAGTTGGTGATGAGATTATAATTCAAGGCACTACAACAGGATCATTGATACAAAAAAATGTATCAATGCAAATTGACGGTAAAAACATTGAAAAAGCAGAAAAGGGTCAAAATGTTGGAATATTAGTTAAAAATAAGGTTAGACCTAATGATGTGGTTTATAAAAGGATATTAAGGAAATGAAAAATTAAAAACCAAAAATTATCAATTTTTTTGTATTAACGTATAATTTCTAAAATAACGTTTATTTTAGAAAAATAAAGAAAGGAAATGAATTTTACCTAATTTTAAATCTAAATTTATTCTAATTAATTTTTTAAAAGTACCTACAAGAGCAATTATATTTATTAGAACTAAGGGAATTGATAGTCACATAACTTTTTAAGATAATCAGTTGAACATGGAGAGTATATAATAAAACTTTTTATAAATAAAAAATCCATTAAAGTAAATAAAACAAGGGTTAAATTATTCCCATAAATAGTTAATAAAACAAATGATAAATAAAAAGTATTCAATATTTTTTATAATTCTGGAGTGATTTATATGGTAACAGTGGAAGAGGCTATGGAAAAAGATGTGATAGTATTAAAAACAGACGATAAAATAAGTGATGTTGCACAAATTTTAAGGAAAAATAATATTAGTGGAGCTCCAGTAATTGATGACGATCAGAAAGTTATAGGTATGATAAGTGAAGGAGATATAATGAAACTGATTGAGGTCCATTCTCCAAATATTAACCTTATTTTACCAGCTCCATTTGATTTAATTGAACTCCCAGTAAGAATGGAATATGAACTTGAAGTATTATCCAGAGGCGTAAAAAAAGCCGCAGCTGTTAAAGTGGAAGAAATAATGACAAAAAATATAATATCCATCAAAAAAGATGCTTCTATCTCTGATGCAGCAACACTTATGGACTCTCATGATATTAACAGACTTCCTGTTGTTGACGAAGATAATAAATTGATTGGTATAATAACAAGAGGGGACATCATCGGGGCTTTAGTAAAGTGAAGTTGGAGCAATTGATATACTAGTTATCCCATTGAGATACTGATTCTTTCAGCCACGGTGAAGTGAAAATGAGTAAGACAAAGCGTATTGCAATTTATGGGAAAGGTGGAATCGGAAAATCAACCATTGTTTCTAATATAGCGGCAGCATATGCTTCTAATGGTCATAAAGTCCTTGTAATAGGCTGTGATCCAAAAGCAGACACTACCAGGACACTTGTTGGAAGGAGGATACCAACAATTCTGGATATTGTAAAAGCTAAAAGGGATGCACTTTCAGAAGATATTATTTTTAAAGGATATGAAGGTGTTAAATGTGTTGAAAGTGGAGGTCCAGAACCTGGAGTTGGATGTGCAGGCCGAGGTGTCATTGTTGCAATGAAGCTCCTGGAAAACCTGGAAACTTTTTCTGAAGATCTGGATGTTATTATCTATGATGTACTTGGAGATGTGGTCTGCGGAGGATTTGCAGTTCCTTTAAGGGAAGACTTTGCAGATGAAGTATATATAGTAACTTCTGGTGAATACATGGCATTATATGCTGCTAATAATATATGTAAAGGTATAAAAAAGCTTAAAAGTAATCTCGGGGGCATAATCTGTAACTGCAAAGGAATAACAAATGAAATAGAAATAGTGACAGAATTTGCAGGAATAGTTGGAAGTAAGGTTATTGGAATTATACCTCGGAGTGAAATGGTTCAGCAAAGTGAGATAGATGCAAAAACAGTAGTGGAAAAATTTAATGATTCAAAGCAAGCAAACCTCTACAGAAAACTTGCGGGATCAATATTCAAAAATAAAGATTTTACAATCCCACAACCTATGGATATAGATGAATTCGACACTTTTTTCAGGAAATTCCAGTAAATTATATTTATTTTTAGTTAATACTATTGATTTTACAGGCCAATAAAAAATTGGTAGAAGATTGGCCTAATTTATTATTTTGAACATGCGGTTTTAATTTACTAGGAAGATCTAAAATCATTTAAATTTTTAGGCTTTAAATTTAAATTTTTAAAAGATTTTAAACATACCTTCTTTGCATTTTCTAAATCAGCAAAATAAAATAGGTGTGATGAACATTTACAGTCAGAGCATCCAAAACCATTAATGCCAACTCCAAAACTGGCTATTTTTGAAGCTACATTGCATTCCCATTTTTGTGGACTTTCAATGTAGATCACATCACTTATATGAGAATTTTCAGAGTTTAATAAATAGTCAATATGCCAGAAAAGTTTTTTTTCCATGGAAAGATGTCTATTAATCCTACTTTTAAGTGAATTTAAAGCAGAACCCACATATACATAGTAACCCTCTTTAAACTCTAAAAAACCAAGTTTACCTATTTTTATATTAGAATTATTATTTACATGGACTATTAAACAATAAGTACCACTTTTTTTTGATTTGGTGGACATATTAAAACCTTTTTCATTGTATATTTAATAATTCAATAAAATTTCTGTTCATCCCATTTTTATTAATTTTTATTCTTGAATCATAAAAAATTTGTATTTTGGGATAAAATTTATATTTGTTATTATTATAGATATAAAATGGTTTGTATGATACCCTACTTGATTTTGTGGTGATTTTATATGGTTAAATGGCTGTTTTATATTGTTGGAATAATCTTATTATTGATGGGAATTATGAGTGCAGTTAACTGGCCTATTGCATTTACACCACATGAACCTGTTTGGCAGGTTGCATTGAAATTAATTGTTGGTATGATCTTTATTTGGGGTGGTACACAGGTCGCAGATTAGATTTAAATTTAATCTTAAATTTTATGATACTGTACATTTTCTAGGATTTAATAAATAGATAGTTAGCAATACATAAAAATGATTCTTTTTCTGACATTCCCCATTTATGCCTATTAAAGTCCGTTTTTTATTAATTGCATTGATCTTTATATTTGCTTTTGGATCCTGCTTACATAGAGTCGTGCCCAGCAGTATGCAACAGAACTTCCGACGATGTCTCCTGCAACGATCCCCCACCATACTCCCTGTTGGCCAAAGTTAAGGGTAATGGCCATGATGTAGGCAAAGATTGCTACAAACAGTAATTGTCGCAATATAGTTAGAATTAGTGAAGTGGTTCCTTTTCCCACTCCCTGGAAGATGGAACTAGACATAAGTCCTGGAGGAACAAAGATATAGAATAAACACATTACTTGAAGAAAGGTAGTTATGGTTGGAGCTAGGTATGCAGTTTGTGGAGAATATGCAAATACTTTCGAGATGTAAGGTGCAAAAACGAAGGTTAAAATGCTGGTTATGATCGCTACCATCATTCCTACCTTTATGGAGTAATTATGGGCAATGGAAAGATTTTCATATTTTCTTGCTCCATATGCAACACCTGCAACAGTAATCACTGATGTTCCTACAGCAGCTATGGGTATTATGGCCATCATCACCACCCTCCATCCTGCAGAATACACAGCTACTGCATTTGTTCCTGCAACTATAACTAATATTACATTTAAAATGGCAGTTAAGGCTGACATTACCAGGAATTCTGCACTAGCGGGCAATGCAACTTCTAAGATAGATTTAGTAACTTTAAAATTTGGTTTAAAGAATTTCCATGATAAAGTGGCAAAAGTGTCTTTCTTTCTGAAAAACCAGTAGATAATCACCACTGAGACAATGGCCTGAGAAATTAAAGTGGCCCAGGCTGCTCCAGCAATGCCCCAACCTGCCATGTAAATGAGGATGGGGTCTAGAATCATGTTTACTACTGAAGATATAATCATAGCATACATGGTCCTTTTGGTGTCTCCTTCTGAGCGCAGAATTCCGTAAGCAGCACCTGTAAAAAGCATTAATATAGTACCAGCAAAAGTGATTTGACCATAACTTATTGCTAGGTTAATTGTTTGCCCGGCTCCTAATGCTGAAAGCAAGGGATGAAGAAATATTTCCAGTAATACTGTTAAAAGAGCTGAAACAATGATTGTAATAACCATGGTGTGCATTGCAGTGTTATTAACACCTTTATGGTTACGATTTCCTATACACCGGGAGATTGCTGAGGTTGCACCTGCGCCTAAACCATTGGAAAGACCAACCAGTATCATAAAAAGGGGCGTTACAAATCCTACTGCTGCTAGAGCATTTCCTCCAAGACCAGAAACCCATATGGCATCAACCAGGTTATAAGTTGTCATCAAAACCATTGCGATGATTAGAGGGCCTGACAACTTTAAAATTGCTTTTTTGGGGTCACCAGTGATGAGAGCAACGCCTTCTGTTTTTTCTGTCATGTTTTTTCTGTTTTATTATTCATGTGGAAATTTTATTGGTAGATAGTGTGATCTATCCTTTTCCACAGTTTTCACACTCTGTTAACTGATTTTCACCGAGTTCAAGGCTATTTTCTGCGAGTTTTTTCATTCCTTTAAGTAATCCAGTGCGTTCTTCATTTGAAAACCCTTTAAATATGATATTTTCCCATTTTTCCTCAGTACGGAGGATTTCTGGTATTATATTTTCACCTTTTTCAGTCAGGGAAAGTAAATATCTGCGACGGTTAAATTGATCTTGAACTTTATTCACCAATTTTTTTTCTTCCAATTTCCTTATTGTACGGGCAATAGTTCCTTTATCAATGTGGAACATTCTTGCCAAGTCATCCTGAGTAATTTCTGGTTTCTTTGAGATGGCCATAAGGCAGGGGACCTGTCCTTCAGTAAGTTCCAAATATTTCAGTTCCTTGTTCATAAATATGAAGTGGTTCCTGATTACGATTGATAAAATTCCTCTAAATGGAATGTTTAAAGACATAGTTTTCACTTCCAACTCTTTTTAACCATTAAAACTCTAAAAAATTGATATGGTATGTAAAATCAAAAAAGTCAAAGTGTTTTATACACTATTTAATAATATAATATCTTTCACTATATAAATATGTTGTTTATGCAACAATTGTTATGACAACTAAAATAATTAAATAAAAGACAAACATTTTAAAAATATAAGATTAAATAATCTTTGTGGAATTCAGTGATTAATATGAAATACGTTTTTTATGCAAAGGGACATTCCAATGTTACTTCCACTCACCGAACCACATTTGAGGTGACAATGGATGAAGAAATAGGAATCCAGGCTGACTGCATTGTTGGTGTAGCATCTGATAGATCTATTAAAGATATTCCAAAAACTATTCGAAAAGCTATAGCTACTGATGATACAGTTGTAGAAGTAGTTCTGGAAACAGAGAATGCCTCTGACATAATTAAAGGCAGGGGACATCACCTTTTAACACTTGATCATCCCACAGATATGGTCTGTCGCAAAAGTGGATATGTCTGCAATCGTACCTTAATGATCCACGCAGATAAGGCTGCAAAAGATCTCAATACCGCGTTAATAAATGATTTAAAGGATGGAAAGAAATTAAAAGTTAAGATAATTGTTAAAAACATAAATTAATGGATAAAATGTTGGTTTATTTTGTATAAATTAAATAAAAATTATTGGTTATGAAAATTTCTTTTATTGTAAAAACAGTTTAAAGTTTATTTAGTGCAGGGGACGGGATTCGAACCCGCGAAGGGACTCACCCACTAGGCCCTCAACCTAGCGCCTTTGACCGCTCGACCACCCCTGCAGAAATATATATTAAGCCAAGAATTAGAGCATACCATTCTTTCTCAGTTTCACTATTTAAATGTTTTTATGATATAAAGAATCTCTTTAAACTAAAGATAGTGGTGTAAAATAATCTACCCAATTATAACCATAAAATTATAATCTTATTTAGATAAACTATGGTTAATGAAGGCAGTATCTGAAGTTGATGATGGAATACTAGTGGATATTGATGTTTCTCCCAATTCTAAAAAATTTGAAATAACAGGTTACAATGAGTGGAGAAAAAGAATTGAGGTCAACATCTCGTCCATACCTCAGAAAGGTAAAGCAAATAAAGAAATCATTAAATCATTTTCAAAGCTCACTCACAAGCCAGTTGAAATTATTTCTGGGCATAAAAGTCATCAAAAAACCATTAAAATTTATAACATAAAGAGAAACGAATTTTTAAAGATTATAATGTGACTATTTATCTGGATAAAATAAAGAGTAGTACATATTTCAGGACAAGTTGGAGGTTTTATGCGTTTGGACTGGTTTATAAAACTATTTTGGTAATCTAGACGCTGAGATACGTATTAATTTGCAAAAATGAATAAAATTAGATTTAACGTTACAATTTTATAGATAATATCTATTAGGATTAAACATGGAAGAAAATGGAAAAAGCAGTAATAATAAGATAACCTCAGTTTGTGAAAAACTACCCTATATTAAGTTACCAGGGGGATGGAGATGCACAGAAACAAAAGGAACAGGACCTTTTGTAACTCGTGCAATATTTAAAAATCTTGAAGGTAAATTAATATTATGGAATTCCCGTTATCATCGGAAACACCATTTTAAACTGGATATAAGTCGCGGTTCAACTTTGTGGGCACCTGGTGCAGTGGGATGGTGGATAGGAATTCTTTTTGCAATTGGTGCTTTCTTTTTTGCACTTGGATCAACTCCAGGATATTTAAATGTTGTAGGCAGCACCTATGATGCTATAACTTTTTTTACAGGTTCAATATTTTTTACTTCTGCTGCTTATTTACAATATATTGAATCAGTTAACTCTCCCAGAAGTATTTCAGGCTTTTTAAAGGGAAAGTTTTATTTTTTTACATGGGAACCAAAACGTATTGACTGGTGGGCTACGATGGTACAGTTTGTAGGAACTTTATTATTTAACATAAACACCTTTAATGCCATTAGAAGTAATCTCAGCCTTACTCAGATAAATACGCTGGTGTGGGGGCCTGATATTTATGGCTCTATCTGTTTTATTATTGCCAGTGCACTAGCATGGTTGGAAGTTAGTCACGCATTCTGGTCATGGAATCCCCGTAAGTTTTCATGGTGGATTGCCATATTTAACATTATTGGATCTTTGGCATTTGGTATCTCTGCAGCAGCTGCGTACATTGTACCTGCAACAGGCCTTCCAAAAAACGAAATACTGGTTAATTTAGGAACATTTATTGGTGCCATCTGTTTTTTAATAGGGGGTTTATTACTCTTACCAGAACGTACAAAAGAAAAAAATGACTAAAAAAATAAAAGAAAAAATTAGAATAGCGATTTATATTTATAAATCCCTACTGTTAGAAATATTTTTAAGTTTGGATAAAGTTCCCTTTATGAAAATTTATTTATTATGAAATTTTTTCAAAAAAAGATTGATAAATAATAGTATTTTTTAAAATTCCAATAAGATTCTAGCTTAAACTTTATTAATTGATGATAATGGATTAGTTCATGCTAAACATGTTATTTAAATGCTAAATTAATTTTCGTATACCTTTTATTTCATTGAACAAATAAGGCTGATAATAAAGTTTTTACCTAATTTTTTGATTGGTAGATAATATTTTTTAGTTAATAAAAGCTTTTTACGCCTAATTAATATTGTTAGTTATAATTAAGGTTGATTTTTAATAACAATCTTTATATAAGAAGTTAAAGAGAAATATTCGTTGGAGGTTTAATATGATATCTACTGTAACCGCAATCACAACCACAGTAACAACCACCCAAGTCATGGCTTTCAGTATTATAGCAGTAATTGCACTAATTGCATTTTTAGCTCTCAAAGAAATACTCAGTTCAGAAGCTGAAAATAATAAACGCATAGGATCATTTATAAAGAGTTCGAACGTGGCTATAGTTCCATTACTTTTCGTATTTGTGGCTGTAGTGACCTACAAAGTGGTGACAATCCTCTAGGAGTGTTTAGATGCAAAGAAACACAGGAATCATAATAGCTATCGTTATAATAGCTGTAGTGATAGTAGGGGTTTTTGCTATGATGAATATGGGTCCAGCCCAAACAAACCAGATTACAGCTAGTGGAACTAAAGCAGCATTCAAAAATAATGGTACATCATGGATTCATTTTGTCGCTGTCTTTGAAAATGTTACCATGAAAAATGGTACAGTTGGCAATATTTATGCTGACGTATGGCTTAAAGACAACGGTGGAATGGTTAATATGGATTTAAGTAATCTGGCAGGTTATGGGAATGAAGCACTGCCAGCAGGAACAACTATTAGTATTAAAGCATGGAAAAATGTTCTAAGACCAGAAGCAGGTGGAATAGACGATCTAAGGCTCCAGATGCAAGGTTGGTCCAATGGTCAATCACCACCCACTGATGAGGAACCATTTTTAGCCGAATTCACAGATTTAACTGTAATACAGTTACCAACAGAAATAACTGATAATAAAATTACTACAACCTTAGATCCGGCTGAAGGTGCTGCATGGTTAGCTGCACTATCCAATGCAGAAGGAACCATGGTCCAAGAAGAAGAACTATTAACTGTTAACGCAGATGGAACAGTTACTATAACTGCTGTTCAACCACCAGTTCTTTGTAATTTAATAGCAGGAATACCCTAAAAATAACCTCTTTTTTTATTTTTTTATAAAAAGATATCGAAGATAGACAGTATACTATTTACATTGCCAAATCAAATTAGATAATATAGAACTATATTTAATCCATTGACGACATCCATAAGAATGATAAAGTATTATAATGATAAGGTGACACTATGAAAGCAGTAATTCCTGCAGCAGGATTAGGTACCCGATTTTTACCTGCTACCAAGGCTCAACCAAAGGAAATGTTACCAGTTTTTGATAAACCTACCATACAATATGTGGTAGAAGAAGCTGTAGCATCTGGAATTGACGATATATTGATTATAACTGGTAAAGGAAAAAGATCCATTGAGGATCACTTTGACCGGGCGTTTGAACTAGAATATTTTCTAAAAAAAAATGGTAAGAATGATTATCTAGATGAGGTAGAATCAATATCTGAATTAGCTGACATTTATTATGTTCGCCAAAAAAAACAGAAAGGACTTGGTGATGCCATCTACTGTGCAAGAAAACACATAGATGGTGAATCATTTGCAGTTCTTTTAGGGGACACTATCACACGTTCAAAAGTTCCATGTATTCAGCAGTTAATTAATATTCATAATAAATATAATTCATCGGCAATTGCGGTGGAGGAAGTTCCAGACGAAAAAATAGAAAGGTATGGAATAATTAAGGGAAGTTTGATGGAAGATACTACCTATAAAATCGAGGATATGGTGGAAAAACCTAAATTAGAAGAAGCTCCTTCAAATTTAGGGATAATGGGCCGATATGTTCTTGAACCAGAAATATTTGATCACATAAAAAATGTCCCGCCGGGTTTTGGTGGTGAAATACAGCTAACTGATGCAATGCGCTTGTTAGATAGTATATATGGTTGTGTATTCCAGGGAAAGAATTATGATATTGGTAACAAGGTGGATTGGCTTAAAACTTCCATAGAATTTGCTATGGAAGAACCAGAAGTTAGAGATGATTTAAGAAAGTACATGACTGAAATACTAAAATAAATTTATTTAATTCTTTTTTTTAGATAATTAAATCTTATTTTTTTACATTTACAAATCTTTTATATCTTTTTTATAAGAGTCTTATGGGGCTAAAAGAATAAAAAAAGGAATATAACTGATAATCGGAATTTTAATTTATTTTCATAAGAAGAAGGGGAATATGAGGAATAGAAAGGTGTTAGACAGTCCGTGGGATAATGTAATACCAAAAAGACTTTCTGTTTTATAGAATGCATATCCATAGAACATTGACACACAGAAAACAAATATCAAGTCGATAAATGATTCCCATCCAACGTGAAGACTGGTGAAAAGCAGAGATACATATAAAATACCAGAAAACCCTTTAAGTATGTTTTGGGCATTTTTTTGGATTATACCTCTAAATAGCAACTCTTCTGCTAGCCCTGTAGAAATAATAATAATTGTCGTTGCAATTAATAAGTATTCAAGGTTTAAAACTGGGATTAACGGTTTAGGTTTGAGAATTAAATATTCTATGAAACCTAAAATAGCTCCAGTAGCAGCAATCCCCAATTGCACCTTTAAATTACCAAAAATCAAACCTACCCTTTCTTTGCTAATTTTCTGGGATTTCATGATTACATATGAAGCAGCAAATAAAGGAATTGAAATAACAGGGAACCAGTACAATGGTTGAACTCCCATGATAGGGATAGTGAGTCCAATTATACGGATCATAGGCAGGGCCATCATTGATCTTAGTAAATTAGTCACATTATAAGAATTACTTAAAGAAGAATGAATTAAAAGTACAAAAAGGATAATGGTGTGCAAAACCAGACCCATTTCAGTATTGGTATAGGTAGTAATTATTTCTGCCATGGTAATAGCTACAAAATACCCAAATAAAATAAGTATTAACTTTTTTGAAGGTTTAATAGCATCTATTTGTTTTTTAAGTCGTTTAATACTATTATTTACTTCAGATTCTTTTTGAATATTGCCTATTTTTTTGTAAATATTAAGTGACCGTCTATTTTCAAGAATAGCATCATCATAGGCTTTTTCTGATTCATAAGTTTTTGCAATTAAAGAGGATATTGTAGCTTGTCTTTCATAATCGCTTGCTTTCTTGAATTTTTTCAGTGATTTGGAGTAGAAATTTCGGGAATCTTCAAATTTTTTCTTTTTATCAAGTATGTTTCCTAGGCCAGCCAGAGCGTACCCTTCACCAATTAAATCTTTATTTTTACGATAAAGTTTTTGACATTGTTGGTATTTATCAAAAGCCGCATCATAATCCCCTAAATTCCCATAAGCATTGGCTATTTCAAGTAAGGTGTCCGCAATTTTATCAGTGCTTTTAATATCTTCAAATATCTTTAAAGCTTGGGAATAGTATTTCAAGGCTTTTTCAGGGTTTCCTTGACTATAATATAGCGAACCTTTTTCAAATGCTACTTCTGCTTCTTTTTTCTTCATAATTCGCCCCAAAAATTGTTTTGGTTTTATAGTATTACTTTTTGATAAAATTAGTTAATTAATAGCTCTTTTTTTATATTTTCTACTTGATATTATAAATATAACTTCTTATGCCAGTTCCAGGCAGATTCTATGATTTTTTCCAATTTTTTATATTTAGGGTTCCAATTCAAAATATCTTCTGCTTTTTTAGAACTTCCAATTAAAACGGGGGGATCACCGGGTCTTCTATCACTTTCAACAATTGAAATTGGAACACCAGTTACTTGCTTGGATTTTTCTATTACTTCACGAACAGAAAAACCATTACCATTACCTAAATTAAAAACATCGCTTTTAACATTAGTTTCCATGTATTGCAACGCTTTTATATGGGCATCTGCAAGGTCCATTACATGGATATAATCCCGGATACAAGTACCATCGGGGGTGGGGTAGTCTGTTCCAAATATTTTAACATGGTCACTGCGGCCCATTACAGCATCCAAAACCCGTGGTATGAGATGAGTTTCGGGGTCATGCCATTCCCCAATTTCCCCATCGGGATCTGCTCCGGCAGCATTAAAGTATCTAAGAGAAACATAGTTCAATCCATATGATTTACTGTAATCCTCTAGTATTTTCTCCACCATTAATTTTGCTTTACCATAGGGGTTTATAGGATTTTGGGGATGATCTTCAGTTATAGGAATCTTTGTTGGTTCACCATAGATGGCACAGGTTGAAGAGAAAATAAATTGTTTAACATCATTTTCTAACATTACCTGGAGTAGATTTAGAGTGTTTTTTAAGTTATTATTGTAATATTTTTGAGGATCACTTACTGATTCTCCAACATAGGTATAAGCAGCAAAATGCATGACTGCATCAATATCATAACTTTTAAATAGAGACCGTAATTCATCTAAATTACTTAGATCAACTTTATGAAACTTTCCCCATTTTACAAATTCTTTATGGCCATAAATGAGGTTATCTAAAACAATTGTATCATACCCCGATTCACTGGCCAATTTATTTAAATGAGACCCTATGTACCCTGCTCCGCCGGTTATTAATATCATCATAAATTCCCCTAAACACTATCTACTATTTTTTTACTATTATATAAAAAAAATGTCTAATTTATTTGACCTATAATTTTTCAGATAAATATTAAAAATACTTATCTACCATAAAAAGATATTTTAATTATAAAAAAGGCTAATGGGAAACTTAGCTAATCTTTAAGTCCTAATTCAGTCACAATCTTTTCATTAGTTTCATTATCCGGGATGAGATAAACAATTCCATTGATAGTAGTATAGTTTCCAGAAATAACTGCTATTCTGGCCTTATCAAGTTTGAAACCTTGAACAAATTTTTCCAGCACCACAGTATCATATGGCAGAATGTTGGTACGCATATTTTCCCTTAACTGGTTTAAAATGGTAGGTGCTTTTACAAGATTTGATGGTTTTAAGGCTTCATCAATTATGCCCTGAATCACTTTCTGATGTCTTTTTACTCTTCCAATATCTCCAGCTGAATCAAATCTAAATCTAGCGTAGGCTAATGCTTGTTCTCCATTTAATCTACTTAATCCTGATTTTCCGTTTAATTCAGGTACAGATGCCGCAGTACTTGGTTCAACATCTACATAAATTCCATCTAAAGTATCCACTATATTCTCAAATTCTTCAAAATTTATCAATATATAGTAATCTATCTTTATATCTAAAAAGTTCTCTATAGTTTCAATGGTAGTGTTAAATCCTCCATGGGGATAGGCGGAGTTTATTTTATCTACACCCCTTCCAGGAATTTCTACCCTGGCATCACGAGGTATAGAAAGCATGGCCACGTCTTTAGTTTTTTTATCAATTGAAAGAATGGTAATAGAATCAGTGTTACCCGGATGATTAATATCACGGGCATCTACACCTAATAATAGTATATTAATCTTTTCACGGGGTTGATCTTTGGGAGCTAATATCATAAGCAACCCTAAACCTAAAATTAGTATTAAGATTGAAACTCCAAGAATTTTCTGCCATTTTTCCATTAGATGTACTCCTATTAATCTAAATTTTATAGAACCTATCTTCCTTTTTAATTTGCAGAGATTTATAGTTTTTGGTATTCAATCAATTTATAGCAATGTAAATCCCTGGAAAAATAGTGGAGTGGATTGTGAGTATAATATAAAATTTTTTAAGTCTGTTTTAAGGTTTCATCCACTTTTTTTAGTTAAAATAAAATATTTTATTTATAAAGAATAAATATATCAAACAATAATCATTTAGGTATAAAAAATGATAATTGTTAAAGAAGTTGAATCAAAATCCATATTATCAAAAACAGCCATACCTAAAGCAGACTATGTTATAAACCCATACATAGGCTGTAGTCATGCATGTATTTATTGCTATGCTCGTTTTATGAAACGTTTCACCGGTCATAAGGAAGCATGGGGATCATTTTTGGATATTAAAATAAATTCACCGCAACTGATACCCAAAAGAACCAATAAATATAGGAACAAATATGTGCTTCTTTCTTCTGTAACTGATCCCTACCTTCAATTTGAAGGAAAATATAAAATTACACGGAAAATATTAGAGAAATTACTTCCATTAGAAATAGATTTAGGCATACTAACCAAATCTAATCTGGTTTCAAGGGATTTAGATATAATAAAAAAATTCAAAAAAAGTGAAGTAGGTATCTCCTTTTCTACACTTGATGAAGATCTAAGAAGAAAGCTTGAACCATCAGCACCTTCCATTAGTGCCAGACTTAAAACCTTAAAACATATTCACAATCAGGGTATTAGAAATTATTTATTCATCAGTCCCATATTTCCTTTTTTAACAGACTGGAAAGATATCATAACTACAACCCGCGATTTTGTAGATTATTATATGTTTGAAAATCTGAATATCATCGGATCAGTATGGCCTTTTGTAAAAAAATTTTTAGATGAAAATTTTCCAGACATGATTGATGAATATCGCCAAATATATTTTGAAGACAGTGTTTACTGGGATATTGTTAAAGATGAAATTATAAATTATTGCAAAAATGAGAACTTGAACTATAAAATTTATTTTCATTGATAATATCGATCAGTACATATATACCATCCATAATATTTTCGATGAGTTTGAAGATTTTTGATTATGTCAAACTTTACTTCTTCTGAATAATAAAAAAGTTGAAAAAATAATTTTTTTTGCAAGGATAAAAAATAAAAATTGGAATTTCTGGTGTTAACCTAAAACTTCAATTGTGATCTCCTTATCTTGAAGAATGTTTTTGTATGCTTCTGCTTCGATAATAGTTTTTAGTTTTGAGAAAGCTATTTCTATTCCATGTTTATTGAGGATTTCAGCAGTTTCTTTAACATCTTCATATTCTGCTTTTAGCGATATTACCTTGTTTTCATCATTTTTTAAATATTTTATTCTGATTTTAGATTTGATGTTAGCTTGATCAGCTCTTACTGTAACTTTTTTAGTTTCTATTTCATAGGGAAGCATTAAGTGTTGTGAATGGAATATTTTCATCCCTAATGTTCCAAATTCAAGGGCAATTAAAGAACATATATCATCCAGTCTATCTCTATCTAGATCTACCAGTACGATATATTCCATCCTCCCTTTTTTGGTAACTGCATTTATCACATGTACGTTGTTGGCTCCCCTCTCTAATGTTTTTTCAATGATGTAGGGCAAACCCTCGGCAGGTAGATCATCTACAGTTGTCATCAAAAGCATTTAGGCCACCGATAGATTAAAGTTCAGCCATTATTTTCACTGCTCTTTTGGCAACTTCTTCAGCTCTGGGAATACCTCCAGGTATTGCAGAGGATATATATGCTCCGGCAACAGCTTTTCTTGCAATATCTTTTGGATCTTCACCACCCATGGCCGCAGCCACTGCAGCAGGTACTATAATGTTTATAATGGTATGGCCGCAAAGCTGTAACTCAACAACTGGAACTGCAGCTAATGGTATAGCTTCAAGTATATCCTGTTTTTTGTTTAAAACTGCGTCAGGTATTACCTTATGGGATAACCCTTCAAATACTATTTTTTCTCCGTCTACAGTTACTTCCACAGTTGCATCGGTGTCAAATCCACAATATTTTTTAAGGAAGTCATTAGGTCTTCTACGGGCACATCCCTTGAAGCTGGTTACCTTAATTTTTATGTCTTTTCCAAGCATCTGACTGAATATCATTCCACACGCTGTTTCCACGGTTTCCAGTTTTTCGTTATCTAACTGACGAACAATTTCGTCAAGTTCCATACCGCTTTTTAGTTTTTCGTAGGCGAAATTGGCCCTTTCATAGACGCCCCGAGCCAAGGCACCGTCAGTGGCCAGTATCATGGCTTTGGTTACAGGGCCTCTTTGAACTTGTTCAGATTTACGGGAAATGGTATTGGTTGAAATCTTAGCTAGTTCAGGTTCAATCCAAAAATTCTCTTTGATATCTTTGATGCGGTTGGCGGCTTTTTCTATGTCACCGGCACTGGCAATTAGTACTTTCATAGCTAGTACAGCATCTGCAGTCATATGTCCCAGTGGTGGTTGTAAGGGTCCTCCTGAAAAGCCAGCCCCAATAGCAAGTGATTCTTCAAATGCAGATAGCATCTCTTCAAAGGCAATCATTCCCACCACTGATGGGCCGCCTATGTCCTTGAGTATAACTCCCATATCACCTACTAATTCCGCAGTATCATATTCTTCACCAGTACCTCTTATATGAAGTTTTTCTGGGAGTCCTGCTGCTTCAACTGCCCCTAAACCCGCTATATAGGCACTGTTGGCTTTGAAAAATTCACCATATTCTTCTCCAACTTCTGAGTCTGGGTGGACAATTTCCAGTATGGCTGCTGCTCCAAATATTGCTGACATTATGGGGCTCGGGGGCATACCTACATTGGCATATGCTTTTAACATTCCTTTTGTCCCTGATGCTGCACCTTTTTTGGCCAGTTCTGGAAATGCCACATCTTCTCCCAGTGCTCCGTGACCATATAAAGGACCTCCACCTACACCCATAGGCAAGATGCTTCCATCAACACTTGATACTTTGTTATCAAAAATGTCATCATATAAAGCTTTAACAGCAGCATATCCTGATATTCTGTTGTTAACTTTAGCTGTGGGTATGGCCAGTACACCGCAACGATCTACTCCGGCAATCATCCGGGCCATGGCCCCCAATTTCCTGTTACCTGCTGGCACACCGGCCTGAGCATTTGAACCTGCAAAATAACATAATGCTGCACTGATTAAAGCGGCATTGGCAGGATCTGCTCCTGCAAGCTTTGCTGATTCTATGGCTTTTTTCAACACGTCGTCTATTGGTAAATACTGCACATTTTCATCAGTCAGCTTTATTTCTCTCCCTTTTAACACTTCTTCTGCTATAGTGTTTGCTGCACATATGGCCGCAATATTCAACATCCCATGTCCCTTAGTTAAGGCTTCTATACGATCATTGGTCATCATATCAATATCGGAAGTAGAAGCCATTATAGCTGCCAGTATTTCTTTTTCCATTTATATCACCATCTATACTATGTTAATCAAATTTTAAATAGTTTTTTGAATTATTGAGGGATGATGATAATTAAAATACAAAAAATCATACAAATGATAATGACACACTGTCATGAACTTCGTTAAACGATACTATAACGAATATATGGATCGGTAAACTTAAAAGTAATAATAATTAAGTGATCTGTATGAAGTTTTCGGATGATGATCAAAATCGTATTGATTTTTGGGTGCTAAATAAAGATCTTGAAAATTCCACTCTTAAAACCTATCTAATATGTCTAAAATACTACTGTAATTTAATAAATTTATCTCCTGATGAACTTATTAAACAGGCTGATACTGAAGAAGAAAAAGGAGTAAAATTAAGAGATCGGAAAATAAATTACTATTTTTTAAAGTTTAAGAAACAGTTGCAGATGGATAATAAAGCTGAAAGCACTATTAATATGTATATTCATGCTGTAAAGTCATTTTATGATGCTCTTGATATTCATTTACCTAAAATTAAGACTTCTCGAGGAGATATTGGTCTTGAAAAGAATTATGGAAAATTAATTTCAAAGGAAGAAATATCTGAATTTGTAAATGCAGCTGCACCAAGGGAAAAGGCACTTATCTATTTAATGGCTTTGTCAGGAATGGCTCAGGCTGAAGCTCGAAATCTAACTTTGAGAAAATTTATGGATGCAGCTGGTGAAGCCATCAATAAAGATATTAGAACAATAAATGAACTTTTTGATTTAAAAGATGAATTAAAAAATGCTATTATTACACTTCATATTACTAGAAAAAAAGTTAATTATAGGTATATCACGTTTATTCCTCCAGAAGCCACCAAGTATATCATTATGTATCTTAAAGAAAGAGTTTATGGACGCAATAAAAAGATTCGAATAAAAAACTATGATTCGGCCTTATTTGTTAAAAATAATGGAGAACCGATTGATCGTGATGTAATTGTGACCAATTTTAGAAGAATTGGATTACAAGCGGGTTTCAAAAAGGGAGATGGAGCCTATAGTTTTTGGAGAGCTCACGGTATGCGAAAATACTTCATTTCCACAATCATGAACAAACTCGGAGATAAAGTTTTAGCAGATTTCTTAGCGGGCCATAAAATATCAGATGTTGATAGGGCTTACTGGTATATGGACTCCGAAGATTTGAAAAAAAGGTATATGAAAGCATTACCTTATCTTTCTATTGACAAAGCTAAAGTTTTAGAGATTAAAAGCGATGATTATAAACGTATAGAAGAATTAGAAAGAACTCAGGAAATTTTGAGAAAGCAATTGATGAAAACTGAAAAAACTTTAAAAGCTATAGAGAATAACCATGAGATAATAGAAGTTTTACGTCGAACATCCTAATAATATTATTGAACAAAAATTATTATAGGATGGATGTATATGGATGGAATGAATTCTTTTTTAACATGGGAAGAAGATTATAAATCACTTGAATCTGAATTTCTAGATTTTATTAAGTATGTACCACTATCTAATGAACATGAAAAAGTTTGGTCTTTAAAGTTAGCTAACCTTTTATTGTTGATTGGAAGCAGCATTGATTCATTTTTTAAATGCGCATTAGCCTCTTTTAAAAGTAGGGTAGAAAATCACTATAATTATAAATATAATTATAGGGGGATAAGTTATACAATAGAAGATTTTAAGGCAGTATCTAATTTCTATGAATATATTTTAAAAGATGTTGATCCCAACATGGGGTTATATAGAAATGTCTTTGAAGATTTCTATCAGTTAAGTAACAAATCAGTTCATGTTTCTAGAACTGAAGAAAAAATAACACCTTTTAACGAATGGAGAAAAGATAAAAGTCCTCAATGGTGGATTAATTATAGACAATTAAAACATGGCAAATTTCAAAATAAAAAATTAGCAACATTAGAAATAGTTTTAGATTCTTTAGCAGCTTTATTTTTATTAAACATTTATACTTTGGATAATCGTCAATATTTAGTGGATAATAATGTAATTAGAAGTAATATCAGCTTAAATGATTCCAAATTTATTTATTCTAACGATATTAAAACATCTGAACCAATAATAGCTAAAAGTGAATTATTTGGTTTTATTTGGAGTACAGATAGTTTTTGGGAACAATATCCTTGGCATATTTTGACACCCGGAAATGTTTATAATCTTTAGTAAATTTATTTTTAAATTTGTGTGTGTTTTTTTAATCTATATATATGATAAAATCATACATTAAAGTATGAATTTAATACAAATAACGGAGCAAATAGAGAAGGGTAACAACCTGATCTTTTATAATAAGAATGTCTTCGATTGTTTTAATTCATTGAGAAATGATTATTTATGTATATACTTCAATGAACCTATACCTATCAAACCCAGATTGATTGAAGCTATTATTCATATTTCTAGTGATTATAAGTTATCTCTTAATCGTTTAACTATCGCTGAGCTAATGGAGATCCTTATTAATGAATTGAAGTATGAACAATTGATAATATTTTTTAATCATTTTGAAAGATTAACCAAGAAAACGGTTCAATCATATCAATATCTTAACTCCCTGGATAATATTCAGTTTGTTTGTAGTTTTGATAAAAAATTTAAATCAGAGGCTTATAGTTTCTTTAAAACTTTTGAATTAGTTAATAGGGACGAATATATGTATTCAAGTGGTGCAGATGAGATTAATATTACTTATCCTGTTTTTGCTCTTTTAAGCATTATATTTTTCTTTATTTATATTAAAATGGCGTCATTGGAAATTGGTTTTCTTTTAGTTGGGGCTTCATGGTTTGCATTGATCATATTCCGGTCTTTAATGTATGTAGGGGGCCGTGTATGAAATTTTATACTCATATTGCTGGTGCATTGTTATTTTATTTGATTTTGGCTCATTTCCTTAATCCTGGCCATCTTTTGTTGAATTTATTTATGGTATCTGTGATTTCGATAACCCCCGACATCCTGGATAAAGTGTCAGGAACTCACAGGGGAATGGGCCACTCCATTTTATGGATTATTCCCATAATATTTGTTGGATTATACAACATTGTTTTAGGAGCTGCATTAATAGTTGGATTTCTATCACATATAATACTGGATTCATTCACTGTTAATGGGTGTCCACTGTTATATCCATTTAAAAAAACTAAATTTACTTGTTTAGGTAAAAAAAGAAGAATAAAAACAGGAACTAACCAGGATAAGAGTGTATTCTTTTTCTTTATAATTTTTCTTATACCTATAATAATTTTCAGCATGAATCTAGGATATCTTTTCAATGATTTTGATTCTCAATATACAATTTTTGCAACTAATTCTGACATTGAAAACGTTACTGAAAGTGTTTCTGGCAATAAAAATAATTTCTATTTGAATTTTCAATTAGATGAAAATGTAAATAAGAAAATAAGCATTCATAGAGTGGACGAAAATCTCACAACAATCACAATTAAAGATCTAGAACCTGGAGGTTGAATAAAGTGTGTGAATACTATAGAGTATACTGCGATGCATATAGGAGAGATGTAAGAAAACAAGATTGTGAAAACTGCAAAATGAAAGATAAATACAAAGTTTCAGATTATAAAGATTGCCCATTTTATGGGAAATTCTTGGTACAATATACAGGAGAGATTGGATGATTAATCTGATAATTGGTATTGTAGTTTTGATGAGTTTTTGCTATATATTATATGATTGTGTTAAAAATGAACGGAGTAATCGGATTTGGATAATTAATAGTTTAAATCTATTTTTAGCTATTTTTAATATTTCGGCCTTTTTTAAGTTAATTAATTCTTAAAATTATTATGTTAATTAAAAAAATGATTCTGCTAAATTTTTTACATAATATTAAAAGTAAAAGAATCTTATTCTTAATCAGTTAATAGATATATTAAAGAATTCATCTGAAGTTGAATAGATGCTGTATTCAAAATTTAATTGATGGTTTATATCAAATTTTCTCCTCAAAAGAAATAGGTTTTGTATAAAAAATGTTCCTCAAATTTGGATTCTCGATATACATATCCATTTTTATTCAAATTACGTTCAATTATAATTTCTCGTTTAAGCAGCCCATACTGAGCTTTTAAAATTTTTAAAGCATTTTCAGATGCCAAAACTAACCATCCTTCACCAACTTCCTCAAATGACGGTTCAAATTGATCTAATAACCCGTCTTTCCAACATTTACTTTCCACCATTATATTATTATCTTCATCAACCCATCTAAATAATCCAGTATTTTCAAGCTTCCATCCGAGTTGAATTCCAATAATAGGATTCAAAGCAATCCAATTATATCCGTTATTTTGTATTATTAATGGAATTACTCCATCTTGCAAAAGAGTATCACCATATTCCTGCACATTACTTAAAACATTGTAGAAAAATAAATTATCTGTCTTTTCATTTTTCCCAGAATTCAACATCACTTTAGATTTTCTCAATTCTGTAGGCAAATCTAAGTCAATAAATTTAAGCTCTGTTTTTTCAGCCAAAATGAATTTACCATTAAAAATACGAAAAACAGAATTATTACAATTATTAATATTTTCTATCCAGTTTTCGGCCGGTGTTGTTAAATGTTTTGATCTGTACTCTTCATAAGCAGGCTTAATGTGCACAGGCCTTCTCGTTCGTTCTATTAATATAAGTGCAGGATCATAAAATCTAAAAGTCTGATCTATATAAACAAGATCATCAGAAGCCAATTTTTCACCATCGATTAACTCACAAATAAGATGAAATATAGCCCTACGAACCAAAATTAATCTAGGAGGATAAAAAGTAAATCTTAATCCAGCTGATTTTAATATTATTCTTAATTTACCTTCTGCATCTTTAGACCATGAATCAAAATCTGCTAACTGATACATGATCTCCACAATTCGATGGCTGAGATTTATTTCAGGATAGTTAGATAACTTTGATATTAATTGTAAATCATAAGGATATATAATTTCTTCCGGAAAATCGAAGTCGGGTAACGGTTGACCATTAGGAATATCAATATTAATAAAATCAAAAACATTGAGATCGGGAAAAGTTTTATCATAAATTTTAGGTAAATCAATTCGTGTAGGATTATTTACTTTACATCCAATACGCTTACACAATATCCCAGAAATTCTGCGAATATAATAGTTTGAAGATGTGTTTGAAAAAATTAATTTTTCACGAAAAAATCCGATTTTAAATGGATCTTTAAGGCTAACAGCATCCATAACAATTAAAATTTGCTCAGAAAAACTTTCATCTTTGAAAAATTCATTTATCGATCTTTGAATCATCAAATCTCCATTTATTAAGAGATCTGCACATATCTGAATAGCACTTTCTGATATAAATCTTATAGGATGATTCAAACAACCCAACACAAGATCCATCAATGCATTTGAAGGAGTGGTTATTTCGTCTTCCAGATTCACAAACTCAAATGATTCTAAATCATGTGAAGGATAACTTTCGAACAAAATTTGTATATGGTGATCTATTTCTTGCCAAATATCTTTAATTGGAATTTCATCAGTGAGTAAACCTAAAATATCCCCTAAATTTAGAGTAACAGTTTTTGCATCGATTTTTGAATTTTTAATATCATTCACTAATGTTCTGTACATTAAAGGCCTACATTGATTTTTATTAACTTTTATCAAAGCATTAAACGCTTTTATTCTAGATCTACCACCCCAATTACCCCACCCATTAGGTTTAGATAGATTTAATGATATTTTTCCCAATTTAATAGCATGATCAAAATCATTAAAATCTGATAGTCTCTGACTAAGTATTGAAATCAATTCACTAGATTTCCTATCATTTATCTTGTCACTATTTAAAATAATTTCACTTAAATTTAATATCTCTCTATAATTTAGTTTATTTGCCAAATTAATAATTATTGGTTCCCAATCAAAGTGTGAATTATCAGTTTCTTCTTCTAAAAAATCTACATAATCATCCACTGATAAAACATACCTTTTTACTTCATTTGTATCAAGAACTCTAGAGTCTTTTAATTTAAGTAGATTGTATGTAATCATATCATGTTCATCAAAATGTATGTCCTTGATTGTAATTCCCGCCTTTTCTACATCAAACCCTAAATTTTCCATTGTTTGTTTGATAGAATAAAACCAATTATATCGAGCTTTTTTTTGAGCCAAAATTCTAATTTTAGAAACTAAATATCTAGAAGATTCAATTGTCTTTTGAGACCCATATTTGACATTTATAGCTTTTAATAATAGATCTACAATTTTGAAATTTGCATAGGGGGCTAATGGAAATAAAAGATTTGATAAAGAGAAGATTACTAGACGCAAATTACCATCATCACTTTTTAATGTTTCTCTTATGAATACACTATAAACGTCCTCTTGTGTTATTAACATCTGATCTATAAGCCATGAAGCTAATTGTAGAGCTTTCTGAGGATTCCACTTAAATGTAGCAGTAAGAAGAGTATTAGAAGCACTGTTGTATGTATCAACTTCTGCATAATTGCTTATCTTGACAATGTAATTTGCGAATAATATTATTAATTCTTCAGCCTTTTCAGGATATAATTCTATGTAAACATCAAGCCAATCAATCCATGCACTGAATTGGAAGTCTTTTTCATAGTATATCCCAAAAGACATTTTCAACATTTTTTCTAATGAATTAAAAGAATGATCTGTTTCTTCAATCATTAACCATGCTTTTGATTGTTTTAAACACTCTTCAACTCTTCCTTGTATGTTATATCCTTCCCATATACCATTTTCAACTTTTTCTAACTCTTTAACAGCCCACTCATGATCAATACCATGATTGGATAGACTTTCTATTATTTGACGACGAACACTACTAGGCCAAAAGGTTTTGACTTTTTCATTACCCCACTCACTTTCAAAAACTAAAGCTAAAGCTTTTAAAGTATTTAAACCGAAATTAGACAACGTATCAATAACTAATATAAAAAAATCACCCATTCTCTCTTTGATATAATATAAATTATAATCGATAGCTTGTCTATCCCCCACATAAAACAAATTAAAAAATTTTGGAATTTCTTGATAAATTATTTCATCTTCCATTTTTTTTCCATTCCAAGCATCAGCCCCCATCTTTGATAATATACATATATTTCTTTCAAATTCAGTGATACCATTCAATTCAATGTCAGCAGCGTCTGGAATGATATCTTCAGGAGCTTTTGTACTTCCTAAGCAATAAAATAGTCGATTTAGTCTAACGAAACATAAATGGTTGCATATTAGGGTTTGATTGATGCATATTAGTTTGTAATTCTGGTTGAGATAAATCCCTTAAATAACTTTCAACTGTGTTAGCATCATTATAAACAAAATAGAAAGCTTCAGCTAGAGTAAGGCACATATCTTCATCGATAATCGTGATTTGATTAAATCTGCTTAAAAAACCGTTTAAAAATTGTTTTGCAATATTAATATTTTCATTTTTATTAGCTTCATTCCAAGAGTTAGCATATAAATAAAAAAGATATTTTAAATCTTTTTGATCTGTATTGAAATCATTTAATATACTAAAAACCTTATCCCATATTTCATTTTTTATTAAAAACAATCCCATATTATAAATAATTAAATTTTGAAAAGTTCTTGATGGATCAAGATCTTCTTTTATGCTTGAACGATCTGGAAGTTTCTTCAACTGCCGAATTATTTTCAAAATATTTTCTAATTCTTTAAAATATATGGCAGAAGTTGCCCAAAACTTGACTAGTTCGCTTTCATCATTATTAAAATGGTTTTCAATTGGTTTAGGAGAATATATTACATTTAAAGGCTCGGATAATTCAAATATTTTCTTAGCTTCATCATGAAACCCATTTAATACTAATTCTGGGATTAATTTTAAAGCATCAACAGGTTCAATTTTTAGATGATTACCGTCACGGATATATTCTAAAGCAAATTTTTCATTGAGATGTAATAAAATAGAAATCATGGATTTTTTATCCAAGTTTACTTCTCTTTCCCCAATTTCTGATCGAATAAATAATAAACGGGTAAGAGCGACAGGATCTTGACAAATTACAGCGGATTCTAAAGCAAAATTAATATCAACTTGGATAGTATCTAAAGGCCTAAAATTTAAAAATTGCTCTCTGAAATAGGTTTGTGAAGCATATACTAAAACTTTACGATGTTTACTAGCCTTAGCAAGGTGAAATATTTCTTCCCAAAACCAATAGGAGTTTTTTTCAGATTTACGGCATAAATCTGCCATTTGAAGATGAAAATCTCTGTCTATACTTTGATCAAACTCTCCAGGTATTAACTCTCCTGTTTTTTCCTGAAGAAATAGTCTAAAGCTATTATGGAAAAAATACCATCGTTTATTTTCTATTCTGAAATAATGTTTAAATTCTAATACAAATTTCCTTAGAATTCCCAATTCTGCCCATGTTTTCACCCAGTCAATATCAATATAATTTCTAAAACGGCATAATAATCCTGTTAAACCTATTAAATCATCTTCGTGTTTAATTAAAGCCCAATAACTATTATATTGGGCTTCAATATTCCCCCCATATTCTATTGTTCTTTCGAGGATTCTTTCAATTTCTTTATTATCCTTTATACCTTTGAGATGATTCAGAATATATGATAATGCTAATGGATGTCCATCAGATAAACCATAAATTGTTTCTTTCTGTTTACCTATGATTAGAGGCAAATTAGATTTGTTAATAATGTCAAAAACGGCATTTTTATTAAGTGGCCTCATTAAAACTGTACGATTTTCTTTATTTATAGAATATTGGATATTTTCAGGAAGTATTGTTTCTGTTTGACTTCCCAATATAAAATAAACCCCTTGAGGGATATTTTCTGGAGAAGGTAAATATTTTAGCATTGAATCTCGGGGATTTTGTTCACGTTCAATATGATCTAATCCATCTATTAGAAAAATCGTTTTATGGCCATTGTTTTTCCAATCATCATGTAAAAGATCAAGTTGTTTGTAAAAATATTTTAAAAGTTGATTTAAATCTAAATTTAAATTTTCTCCAGAAGTGAACCCCATACGTCTTAAAGATAATGTGATATCATGCAGAAAATTTTCTGATTCTCCTCTAATAACGGAGTCATATGAATCTGGGACATAAGCATAATAAAAAATTACTCTTTCTTCTCTAGAACGCAAAAAATGAGATAAAAATGTCGATTTACCAGATCCTGGCGTTCCAAAAACACCAATATATCCTCCTACATGCGCATCCAATGCAGCATTTAAATCGTCCATATTAGATTTAATTGGATGATATAAATCTTCATCCACAGGAAACTCATGACGACTTCTCAACTCAGTTCTTGTTGACCAATTAAGTTTTTCAATTAGTTCTCTACTAGTAATTTTAATAATTTGGGAAGGATCTGCAACCGCCTTAATTAAATTATGAGCTATATCTTTCAAATCATTTATAAAAATTTCTTTTTCTCGCTCTTCTTCAGGAATAATAATCTTATATTCAAAATCTAATTCACAATCGAGTGCAAACATTTGGAAATCATCTAAATTTAACCCGCTTTCCACTTGCAATTTATTCCAAGCGGGTTTCCATTCTTTGGGGATATTCTTGCCAGACTTAAATGGTTTCCAAGCTTGATTTATAAATGCTGCAAAATGGCATGAGGCAGGTTTTGGTTCGCCACAAGGGATTTTTGCTTTAGTAGAGGTAGAAATGTAATCATTAGTTATTAAATGCACAGCAATTTTCATTTCAGGGTATTTTTTGTTAAAATTCTTCCATCCTTCAGCAAGTTGAACAATTAAGCTCGGAGCATTTTTTCTTTTTTTAATTAAATCGTTAAAACTGAATGATCGGGTGTAATGACTCCATTTCATCTGAAAAGCATCTAAACGTGCCCCTTTGCAAATTTGAAAATCATCCACATGTTTTGCATCAGGATCAGCAACTTTAATCCAATCCAAAGAATCATTTAGAAAAGATTTTAGGATAATATAAGCCGATACTTCGTATTGATTAAAATAACCACCTATTGCACGTCTTTCACCCTCGGCCGGGGCAATAGATTCGTTATTTGTAGTTTTTTCTGGATCCATTTGAACACATCTTATAATTAAATAGTAGATTTAGCCCATTCCTCACATACGATTTTAGCTTGTTCTAAGACAATTTCCACTGTTTTATCACGATTATCGGCAGGATATTGATGTTTTTTTAGTAATCTTTTAACAGCCACCCTCATTTTGGCTTGAACATTTTCTCTTAATGTCCAATCAATGGTTATATTATTTTTAATTGTCCTGACTAACTCCATGGAAATTTTTTTCAATTCTTCATTACCTAAAACTTCTTCTGCCTCTTTACTAACCAGTAATGCATCGTAAAATGCAATTTCATATTCAGTTAGACCCAGATCTTCTCCCCTTTGATCTGCTTCGCGAATCTTTTTAGCAATATCAATTAAATTATTGATCACTTCATTACTATCAACAGGACGCTGTTTATACCTTTCTAAAGCATTTTCCAACATTTCTGCAAAGGATTTAGCTTCAACAACATTCCTTCGCGACCGGGTTTTAATTTGTTCCTTTAAAAGTTTCTCTAGTAGTTCCGCTGCCAGATTCCTTTGAGGCATTCCCTTTACCTCTTCCAAGAACTCATCAGATAAAATAGAAATATCCGGATTTTTAAATCCTGAAACATCTTTAGATCCAACTATTTCCACAACACCCTCTGATGTCAGGGCATCAGAAATTATCTGCTTTATGGCAAGCTCTATTTCATCCTTACTGAGTTTTTTATCATCGGATTGTTCTGTTTTTACTAATTGAGCTCGAATTGCCTTAAAAAAACCAATTTCATCCCTTATTTCTATGGCTTTTTCGTGGGGGACTGAAAGTGCAAATGCTTTGGAAAGTTCATTAACATTCTTCAAGAACCTGTTTTTACCATCTTTAAGTCCCAAGATATGGTCTATTCCCCTTAAAAGGATTTTTAATTGTTTTTTAGTGTCTTTAGTGAAGTATCCTGTGTATTCAAAGCCGTGGAACATGGATTTAACAATCTCATATTTTTCTAGCATTAATCCCACGGCTTTATCCTGATCAAATGCTGGTTTTCCTTTGCCACCACCCACAGTATAATCTTGAATAGCTTTTTTGAGTTCTGCTGCGATTCCCAGATAATCTACTATTAATCCGCCTTCTTTGTCTTTGTAAACTCTGTTTACCCGGGCAATAGCTTGCATCAGGCCGTGACCTCTCATGGGTTTGTCAAGATACATGGTGTGCAAGTTGGGCACATCAAAACCTGTAAGCCACATATCCCTTACAATTACCAGTTTTATTTCAGATTCAGGGTCTTTGAAGGTTTCACCCAATTCTCTTCTACGCGGTTTGTTCCGGATGTGTTTCTGCCAGTCTTCAGGGTCTGAGGCAGATCCGGTCATAACCACCTTTAAAAATCCCTTATCATCCTCATTGTTTTCCCATTCTGGTTTGATTTTGATAATTTCATTGTAAAGGTCAGTGCAGATTCTCCGGCTCATACAAACAACCATTCCCTTACCATTTTGAGCTTCTATTCTCTGGGTGAAATGGTCAACCAGATCTGCAGCTAATTCTTTTATTCTATTCTCACTACCCACAATGGCTTCAGTTCGAGCCCATTTACTTTTCAATTTTTCCTTGATTTCAGTTTCTTCTCCCTCTGTAACATCCTCAAATTTAGGATCGATTAAAGCCTTCTTCTCCTCATCAATGTCCAGTTTTATTAGCCGGTTTTCATAGTAAATCCTGACTGTGGCCCCATCTTCCACTGCCTGTTCAATATCGTATATATCAATGTAATTACCAAACACTTGAACCGTGTTTTTATCATTCATCTCAATAGGCGTTCCTGTAAATCCAATGTAGGAAGCATTGGGGAGGGCATCTCTCATGTGCCGGGCAAAGCCGTCAATGAATTCATACTGGCTACGATGGGCCTCGTCTGCTATTACTACAATGTTGTCCCTATCAGATAGAAGGGGGTAAGATAAACCTTTTTCTGGGAAGAATTTCTGGATGGTGGTGAAGACTATTCCCCCAGAGGCTACTTTAAGTAGTTCCTGCAGTTTTTCTCTGCTGTCAGCCTGTTGTGGGTCCTGTCTTAAAAGATCCCTTGACTTGGTGAAAGTTCCAAATAACTGATCGTCCAAGTCGTTTCGATCGGTTAAAACCACTATAGTGGGGTTATCCATTTCTAATACTAATTTACCTGCATAAAATGCCATGATCAGACTTTTACCCGACCCTTGAGTATGCCAAACCACCCCACACCTTTTGTTTCCTTCAGGTTGGGATGCTTCCAGAGTGGCATAGACAGCCCGGTTTACAGCATGGTACTGATGATATGCTGCTATTTTTTTCTTAATTTCCTTTTCCCTTTCAAAGGTGATGAAGTGGTTAATAATATCTAGGAGAACTTCCGGGTTGAGCATTCCACGGAGCATGACCTCTAATTGGAAGGTGTCACCAGGGATAGTGGAACCATCAATGGTCTTCCAAGGCATGAAACGTTCCCATGAACTGGTTAAAGTCCCAACCCTAGCTTCCATACCATCAGAGGTTATGAGAATTTCATTGAGTTGGAATAGAGAAGGAATTTGATTTTTGTAAGTTTGCAGTTGTTGATAACCTTTTTTCAGGGTGGCACTCGCATCAGCAGGATTTTTGAGTTCAATAACCACTAAAGGTAGGCCGTTTATGAATAATACAATGTCTGGGCGACGATTGTTATTGTTTTCAATTACGGTGAACTGGTTAACTGCTAAAAAATCGTTGTTAGATAAGTTCTGGAAATCCACCAAGTAAACCTTATCTCCTTTTATTCTATCATTTTCACGATATTCAACGCCAATACCTTCGGTTAATAGTTGATGAAAGCGAAAGTTGTTAGATAGAAGATCGCTAGATTCTGATCTTAAAACTTTTTTTAATGCTTCTTCGCGAGCAGTAGGTGGGATATTAGGATTTAGGCGGTTTATAACATTTCGGAGTCGTTGGACCAATATCACATCAGAATAAAGTTCTCTTTCTGGTGATTTCCCGTCGGGGGACATGTCTAAACCATGGAGATAATTGTAGCCGAGTTCCTGAAGGATAGAGATGGTTGCATATTCTACATGATTCTCTGTTAAATTACTCATTTTTTATTCTCCTCTTTGTAATAGGATCATATCTTTCAGCCCGATATTCTTTCCATATTTTATCCATATCAGCCGTTTTTAGTTCTTCTTTTATTTTATGAATAGCATACTGTGAATAGCGATGATATGAAGTTTTTCCAATTTTTATTAAGTTATAACATTCGTAATCATCCCTTAGTTTCATATGTTTTATTATTGCAGTTGTTCTTGGCGAAGTCAAGCCGACTTTTTTTGCTAATTGTTTATGTGATAAATTGTAGAAATCTAATTCATTTACTCTTCTCACGGCAACAACTGCTGCCCCTGGCGTTCCTTCAGGTACTAATTGCACAGGTGGTGCATCTTCTTTTTTCGTTATTCTTAGTGATAGATTATGGCCAATTCCATCTAAAGTTAAATTGATTGAGGCAACACCTGGAAAAATTTCATTCCAGTCTTTATCTTGTTTAACATCATCTGCTAATTTATTCAGTTCTCTTTCACTCGGTTGGAATGTTTCTCCTCTTAATGTTCTGTCAAAAATAGATAACGCCCTCAATTTGACTGTCGCTTCTTTTTTTCGCCTAGTGCCAGGAATAAGAAGTTTTTTAACCTCTTTAAGTTCATTTTCGAATAAAGTATTAATATTTAGAGGTGGTGTTGTAGAAACGGGTAATACTCTGACTGGAAGTTCATCAGATAAGTTTTTTTGAAATGTACCTTTTAAAATATCTTTATATAACGTTAATCCTGATTGTGAGTGCATATATAATTGTTGTTCAGATATTTCAACTATATAATGCTGCGCAGCGTCCCTTAATCCATTAATTGTTTGAGGAGTGAGAGCTTGTTCATTTGTTATTATTTTGTGCGATATAGCTTTTCTTACACACGAATCAAAACCAATAGTTTCGTTCTGACCCTTTTTGTTTATTTTACCTCCTTCATGCACGATAGTTGCTTTTAAAAGAAGTTCAAATGAGTGATCAAGTAAAATTAAAACGGCTTCTACTCTTCCCCTATCCCAAGGCCTATTAAAATGTTCTATACTTAATATAAGAGAATTTATAGATTTTTCTAGTAATAATCTTACCTCTTTTTTCATATTAACCCCTCCCCCTAAATTTAGTTTCAGTTAACTCTAATTTTCCCTGACATTAGTTTGGGTAAAATTGAATCCCTAATTTGAGATAAATTATTATTTTGTAAAGTTAAATTCTCAATTTCTTTATCAATAGATCCAGTCAATGAATCAAATTTCTTGTTAATATTTATATTAGGAACTAAAACCAATAACTCATCCAAATCTTTCCTAGTTATTGCATTAAACACAGTTCCACTTCCTATGGAATCTTCTTTAGTAAAGATGTTTTTTAATTGATATAACAAGAATGATTGTAAACTATTTTTATGTTTAATTGCACAAATACCTCTTCCAATAATCATTTTCGTATTAGCAATATTTATTCTGCCCACTGGAGCTCTTACACTGAATAAAATATCTCCTTTTTCTGCGACTTTATTTTTAACAGTACAATACATCTTATCCTTTGGAAATCTTTCTCCAAAATTAGTTACACCCTGATAAAACGGAAGTCCTTCTCCATTTTCATTGTAAAATTCAGATTTTGGAGATTGACCCATCTTTATATCACAAATTTCTCCAAGTTTTTTAACTTCCCAACCATTTGGTATCTCACCCAACTTTGAATCAATCATTTCTCCTCCACTAGACTTGTAAGACTGCCCCTTCTCATCAGGAAACTCAAAATCTATAAACCATTGTATGAAAATAGCCTGACCCAACGCTTCCAAAGTCTGATTTATTTTTTGATTGAGTTCGAATTTTTTAGATATTTCATAATACAAATTTCCAATGAAAATTTGTTCTTCAACGGAGGGTAAAGGTATAATAAGGTTTGAAAAAACGGTTTTCTTTAAATGAGGTATTGTGGTCCCTACATTAAGATTTTGAACTTGGTATTTGAAATTTTCAGTTCTCATGTACGCAAATAGATATTTATAATATACCTTACTTTTATCTGCCCTAATAGCAATCATATCCTGAGCAATACAAAAATCAGCCGGATTTGGTACCAAACAGACTAAACCTGGCGTTCCTTTGTTTACAATTATTATATCATCTGGTTTTGGATGATCTCTAAACCAAGTTTCATGAGTTTCTTTAGAAACAAATCTCAACCTTTCATAAGTTGGATACAACCCCTGTTCTTTTATGCAATTAGTAGCTATCAATGGAATTCCTGATTCAGTAGTGGGTGCTGTTTTACCCCTATTATCAACATAATGAGTAACTATATCTGTTAAAGGAACAGTTTCCCAATTTTCAGGTATGCATCCTATATTTGTCTCTTTAAATTTCCCCTCAACCATATTCACACTCTTTTTTTACTTGTAAACTTTTTGATTCACTAATTTTTTTTGTTAAGATATGCCTCATTTTATGCCTCAAAAATTCAACTTATGCCTCATGAAAATACGCCTCAATTTATGCCTCAATTTTTGAGTTTATGACTCATCTATATTCGTAGCTTTATATTTAGTTCCCTTCCCCTTTCCAGTTGAATAGATTTGTCCTTTATTCGTAAGATCTTTTAAATCTCGAGAAGCAGTTTGACGAGAAACTCCAAATGTTTCTTGATAAATACTGTTAGTGAAAATTTGATTATCTAACATCATTTCTAAGGCCTTTATTTGCCTTTCATTTAACTTTGATCTCTTTAGATCAGCAACTATCCTGCTTTCAGGAATATCAGGAGCTAAATCCAGTATTTTATTGCCCGGACCATGAAGCCTAACTACAAAAAATTCTCCTTCAATCCTAAATTCAGGTTCAGGGAGTCCGTGTTCCTTCATGGATTTACGCATCTTTTTAATACCTGTCCCAAACGTTTCCATATCTTTTGTTAATTTAAATATTTCACATATGGCATCATTTCGAGTTTCGTGCTGGTTTTCAAGGTCATCTATTGACAATCCAGAAACAAGAACTCCAGGACTACTTATCTCTACCCTATCATCATATATGGAGAACATTATCTTTGCACCGACACGATTATAATCTCTATGAGCAATTGCATTGATTAACGCTTCTCTAATAGTCAAATATGGATATTCAGGAATGTTAACCCTTTTATAGTCTACTATTTTATTAGCAGTTCGGGTGTTTCTCTTGAAAAAACTTTCCACTTCACCAATCATTTTATAAATAGGGCCTTTTATTTCCTTACTGTCAATTATATCTGTTCGTGTCACTCCCTTAAATCTAACAATCTTTATTACATTTTGTGGAATATAATCCGACGCATTTTCACTGAAAAATAGGATTCCTGTATTAGTTGGATGTAGTTCTCCTTTATATGTCTTTAAAACTTTTAACAAATTTATAAGAATATCTTGAATTGGAGCATCTGGAACGTCAACATCCATATTCGTAGCTCTTTTTTGAAGAAAATCTTTAACTTCGTTTTCATCAATGGCACTATAATCTGCCACCAAGCATATCCTTTTATCAAAAACTTCAAAATTGATTACTCCCTCATTTTCAAGAAAAGATTGTAAGCTATTAATTATTTCTTCTTCAAGATCCGTTATAGAATCAAAACGCCTGTAAATAGATTTAGATCTGGTTTTTTCAATAAAATCATCGATTTCAGGGTCTCGAGAAATACTTTTATCACCTTTAACAAAAAGTAATATTTCACCATCAGATACATACTCTATAAAGGTATTATATTCTTTTTCAGTGGCTGAAATACCATCTTCATATTTATTACCATAATTAGTTCCCAAAATACCAATATAAATATCACTATTTTTAACTTCATCTAGATAAGTTGAAACCGGGTCACAACCTAATGAAGGCAAGTCTTCAAATAAAAAAGGCTCAAAAAAGTCTTTAATTACGGGAATATTTACAATAGCCTCTTTCACAGCCATTCTCTCTTTTTTAAGCTCATTCTGATTGCCACTGACAAATATCTTAAATTTCATAACCAATCATCTTTAAATAATCACTTATTTCTTTTTCTAATTTATCAGATTCCTTAAATTGTTGCGCCAGTTCAGAGGTCAATCTTTTCATCTTTTCCTCAAATTCTTCAAGATCCTCTTCTTCCTCAGCAAAACCCACATAACGACCAGGGGTGAGTATGTAATCATGTTTTTTTACTTCGTTTAACGTGGTAGACTTGCAAAATCCGCGAACATCTTTGTATTCTCCACCTTCACCTCGCCAACTATAATATGTTTGTGCGATCTGTTGTATATCTTCATCGCTTAGTTCCCGGTGTGTGCGATCTGCCATGTAACCCATTTTACGAGCATCAATAAAAAGTATCTCATCTTCACGATTCCTGAAACGAACATTCTTTTTATCCCTTGAAATAAACCATAAACAAGCCGGTATACCTGTATTATAAAATAGTTGTGATGGTAGGGCCACCATACAATCTACCAAGTCATTTTCCACTATTTTTTGTCTTATTTTTCCCTCAATTCCACCAGCAGACATGGATCCGTTGGATAATACGAATCCTGCTATTCCATTGGGTGTTAGGTGGTGGATAAAGTGTTGTACCCATGCAAAGTTGGCGTTTCTTTTGGGTGGTATGCCATATTTCCATCTTACGTCGTCTTCCAGTAGTTCGGCTTTCCAGTCTTTGTCATTGAAAGGTGGATTAGCAAGGATGTAATCCGATTTTAGGTCCTTATGTTTGTCTTCGGTGAAGCTGTCTCCCCATTGGATGTCAGAGTCTATGCCTCGTATGGCTAAGTTGATTTTGCATAATCTCCATGTGGTTTGGTTGGATTCTTGGCCGTATATGGCGATGTCTCCTATTTTACCTTCATGTGCTTCTACAAACTTTTCACTCTGTACGAACATTCCTCCAGATCCACAGCAGGGGTCATATATTCTGCCATGATAAGGTTCGATCATTTCTACTAGGACTTTGACTATGCTTCGTGGTGTGTAGAATTGGCCTCCTTTTTTTCCTTCGGCACTGGCAAATTGTCCTAGGAAGTATTCATAGACTCTTCCTAGTATATCTTTTGATCTGCTTTCTTTGTTTCCGAGGCCTATGGTCCCTATGAGGTCGATTATGCCGCCTAGGCTTTTTTTGTCTAGTGCTTCTCGTGCATAGTCTTTGGGTAGTACGCCTTTTAGTTGGGGGTTGTCTTTTTCTATGGCGTCCATGGCATCGTCGATGAGTTTTCCTATGTCTGGTTGTTTGGCATGATCTTGTAGGTAGTTCCATCGTGCTTTTGTTGGTACCCAAAATATGTTTAACGCTGTGTATTCGTCTTTGTCTTCTGAGTCTGCATATTTATCTGTTTCTAATTTTTTGTGAACTTCTAAGAAAGCATCGGAGATGTATTTTAGGAATATCAGCCCTAGCACTATGTGTTTGTATTCTGCTGCGTCCATGTTGTTTCTTAGTTTGTCTGCTGATTGCCATAATTTCTGTTCAAAACCCAAATTTGCCCCATTGCTCTTAGCCATGTTCATTCACCAAAAATTGTAACTTATCTATAAAAATTGTTTTCCATGCTAAATCTTAAATTTTACTATTTGATCATTTACAAAATTAAGCTAAAAGTCAAATTTTTAATTTATAATGTTAGCAGAAGATTGTGATAATTTTTTTTAACATTCAGGTCAAAGAATGAATATCATTAATTTATTTTTCTATTTTATTCTAGAATATTCAATTTAGAAAAACCAAACGAATATTTGGAGTCTAATAAGCTTAATAATAGATAAGAAGAATCCGATAAATTTTTGGTTTTTATTATATATTTCAAGCAAGAGTTGTGAATATTTGTTATAACATTTCCTTTAAACACTTCTTGACCTGAATATCACTTAAATTATAGTAATCCTTTAAGAACTGCCAGTAATTACCCTTTTTTTGACAGCTGTAACATTGATATCCACATTTATGCACCATAAATGAGGGTTTTATGTCAGTGTGGTCTGGAAAGGGGCATTGGTACATCACATAATTCTTTTCAGGATATTCTCTAACAGGATTTCCCAAGATTGATCTGAAAAATATTCTATGGTCATTTAAATTTCTTTGATTATTAAAATTGCCTGAAAGGGCCACATTTTTTGGTTTAGTAGTTTTTTTGACATTTGCATTGAATGATTCGACTAGATCTATTTTTTGTAAGTGTTTATGAAAATTGGTTGAATGATCTTCTATTTCAAATGGTTCTACATAAGGATTTAGAGATTTTCGCATTATTTCTAAGTAATCATCATCAATTGTAAAAGAAACTACGGCTAATTGGGTTATTTGATGCTTGCTGTAGGGAATGCGTGATAAACGGGCCGTTGAATCGCGATTTACAGATAAATCAAGAGTTTCATAATTGTAGGTATTTTTAATATGTTCTGCAAACCATGAGAGGGCCAAGTCTATATTTTTAAAGCTTGATGCTTTGAAGAAAGTATATGCGTGGCAGCCTTTGCATCCGCTGAAAAAAAGTGCAGGTTCTTTTCCGAAAGTTTCCTTAAATTTTAATGCGAAATCTTTGGCTTCATCAATAGCAGGTTTAGCTACTTTCTTTTTAATGATTAGCTTTTGGAGAATTTCTGTTAGATCTTCCTGTTTTTCCTTCTGGTAGTTCAATCCATGACTTCTTAGTGATATAAGTTCATTTTTTATTTCTTTTATTTGGGGGTTGGTAACGTCAAAATCAAAGAAGGCACGATCAAATACAATCTTTGATTTGTTTCTCTCTCTTAGATTTCCCTTGCTTCCATAATCATAGGTGTGGATTAAACAGGGGTGGTGGCTGCTGTTGCGGTGTACATGTAGATATAATGTTTTAGGATTTTCAACGGTGAATTGTATCCTAAATTTTTTTAGATTGAAGTCTGGTGGGCGTCTGAAGTGTCGGTAAAAAGAATGTCCGTAAAAGGCTTTATAAAATGATTGAAGCCCTTTCATTTTGTAAAACCCCTTAGATTATTATGAGTGTTTTTTCTTTGATATTTTTGGGAATACATCTGTTTTTTGATGATTTTATCGATTTTTTTTAGATCTTCATAAATTTTATCTGTATATCCCAGTTCATGGTCAGCTAGTTCCTGGATGTAGCTCTGGTATATCAGGTTTTCAATGAACATTTCTACTTGTTTTTTGGCAACATTCCCCATATTTTTGCTTAATACATTAATAATTCCTTTTTTTTTTATTTTTTTATTTGGGCCACTGTTTTCTTCGAATGCTCTTATTATATGCAGTAGTAGGAACTTTCTTAGTTGTGGGGGGTATTTTTTTCCAGTTGATATATATTTTTGGTTTTTTAGGGGTGATTGGTTCTTTTTTTCGGCTGAAAAGTGAGAGTTTGGTTTGTTGGATTATTCTATCCACCCCCTACTCTCCATATTTTGAATTGTTGAGAGAATATCAGTTTTAGGGTATTTATCTTTTAGATGTTCAACTATTGAGTTGATGGTGTGTTTGATGAATCCAGCTAACTCTGTTAGGATATCTTTTTCTATTACCATTAGATTATCATAATTTATTTCTGCTTCTAACGACTGTTTTATTAATTTGTCCTGTTTATTATTTCTATTTTTATCTGTCAGAATTTCTGGATTCTTATCATCTGTAAATTTGGTTTTTAGTTTGTTCTTCTTGTAAATTCTAAATTCCTTTGAGTGTATATGTGTTGGTGTGTACGCCACCTTGTTGGGTAACGTGGGGTTGTAGTTTGGTAGGTATATTACTTCTCCTACTTGGTGGGAAGAATTTGGAATTTGTATTTTTATGAATTCTTCTTCCTTTTTTTTAATATTTATCCAATCTATATTTCCTATAGCTAATAGCAGATTTTTATATTGGTTGGTACCTGTTTTTATGTACACTTTGGCTTTTCCTTTTATTCCTTCGTCATGTTTTGTTGCTGGATCATGGTAGATGTAGCCATTTTCTTCGAAAAAGTTGAGTATTTGCCAGGCATATTTTGAAGATTTCTTTAGTTTTCTTTGAAGAGATTTAGTAGTCACATAGCCATTAATATCAATCAGTTCATATATGATAGGCAATGCTTCTATCAGCCTTTTATCAAAGCCTGTGAGCGTTGCTTCTAGTATAGGGCCGCCTAATAATATTGAATGGGCCAAGTCGATCCATGATGCAACTAATACTTTTTTTTCATTTATTTCATCTCTGCAGCGTTGATATTGGAATAGTAGGGCACTTTCTTTTATCAGTTGCATTAGTTTTTTGGAGTCTCTGCGAGTTCTTGGATTGGATATGGGGAATATTTCTAATAATTCTTCTTCATATGGTATTAATACTATATATGGCTCTAATAGTTGGTATGATTCTTTTAGAAGTTCATATTTGTAATTAAAATTTAGTTCTCCTTTGATTTCTTGGAGTTTTTTCTCTGTGGATTTAAAATTTTCTTCTAATATTCTCTGTGTTTGCTCTTCACTATCATCTACAGGTATGATAAAGTTCCTGGAGGCAAATTCAGGATCTAATTCTATGGCGGTTGTGGTTGTTACTAATGTTTTTACAGGTATGGTGGTCTGTTGAACTTCAAATAGTCCTGTTTTAGGGTTTTTTATTGTTGTTTCGGCAATAAATCCTCCATCATCTGCAGACATGAGTCTTGTTTCTTTATTTTTAAATTCTTCTTCCAAAGTTTCTTGAATATACAAAATGTCTATTTGGGCCAAGTCATCAGCATATTTTAGAGCAGTTTCTGAAAGACTTCCTACTTTCTTGGTCCTATGTAACCCTGTTACGACATTTGCTGTATTTGTTTTACCGATTGATGATTCTCCTTTTAGAGTATTAATTGTTGATAATCCTAAACGGGCCCCTACACAATTAAAATTTAATACGTGTTTAGATTCCACTTCACCTATTATAAAACCTTCATCAGGGGAACGTTCATATAGGGCCTTATCAATAAAACTAAGTAAATCTTCCCTTTTAAGGAATGATATTAACTCATTTTTTCTTTTTTTTGAAATTTCTTCTGAATCATCATCTATTGCAGGAACTGTTAATTCTTCATCTATTTCATTGTAGATAGGTGAAATAATATCCTTATTTTCTCCAATGTATATACCTGCTTCTTCTAAAAATAACTTTATTTCTTCTTTTTCGATTCCACATCTACTGTGTAAATAGTTTGCTAGATCTCGATCTCTTTTCTTGTTTTCTACATCTAATCCATTCCTGTTTGAGATTTTTCGGTGAAATTTAATCGATTTTGATCCATCCATTTCAATCCATTGTATTAAATAGCTTCCTTTTTTTGTTTCTTCACTGATCCAATATTCATAGCTATCTTGACTTTTGAAATAAATGCTGAAACCTTCTGGGAGTAGTATTACGGGTTTTTCTCTGAAATATGGTATTTGATTATCTATTTTTACAGGAATTGTAGTCATTGGATTGCTTTCATCCGATAAGTTTTTATTCTCAGAAGGCAAATTGTTATTTAAGGGGTCTCCGCTAACATCCCCCTTGACTCTTTCTTTTGTCATTTAATCCTCCTTTAATCGAATCTATCAGCCAGATTTACACCAGAAAGTTCCAAATATTCCCTTATCAATTCTAACGGAACTGGTGGATTTTCGTTGTCTTTATAATTCAGATAAATGGCCAATAACTTATCTTCCAACGTTTTTGACATTTATTCACCTTTTAATTCTTTTTTTATAGCAGTTCTAACGAATTGACTTAGATTCTTAGATTCACCGTTTCTTATCATCTCTTCAATCTGCATTAGATCTTCAAGATCTAATGATACACTTTTTGCAACCATCACCAGAAGCACCTCCTTTTAGCATATATTATTAATTAATAGTATTATAATATTACTAATCTTAAATATTTTGTGAAATATATTTGTTCATACAAACTGCCCTAATTAAAAAAAACAATATGTCTATTGAATAGTTGCATTTATTCTATTGATAAAATAAATTTACTAAGGGGTGTGAAAACATGGCAAACTTAATATTTGACGAAATGGATTTCATAAAAGAAGCTGAAATACTAAAAATTGATTATAAAAAATATGTTAGGCTAAAAATATCGCAAATAGAAAATTTAAAACAAATAGAGAATTTCATAAAACTTAAAACTGTTAAATCTTCATCTATCCAAATGGCTAAAATAGTTGGTGACAGAGTTGAAGATACACCAGAACCTGAAGATACATACTACTATTTTGATGAGGGTAACTATGCAGTGGTTTTAATTGAATCATATTCAAATTTGAAACCAAAGAATCCTGATGAAAAATTAGAAAAATTTATGATATTACCACATGAAGTGTTAGAATCTAAAAAGTAGTTTAAAAAAGATATCAACCATAAATTTATAAAATTACATATTCAACTTCTTTATATTTTGGTATAACGCAATTCTTAATCTTAGGCTTAAATTCAAAAATTACATTTAAACCTTATTTTTTTATAATAGACCTTATGAACGGTTTTTGATTTTTATTTTATTCAGAATCTAAATGAACAAATATCCCTAATTCCTATCAAAAATTGAATAATTTTAAAAATTGTTCATTTTTCCAAATCATAACCACTTAATTTTCTTTAAAAATTAACTGCCAAAATTATCTAGAAACAAAAAATCATCATCAAATTCAATATTAATATTACTATTATTAAAATAAGTAATACATTTATATACAATTTTTAATAAATATTTAATTGGGATTTCAATACTGACAATAGTCTTCGGTTATTGATTTCTCACATAAAAAAAACTCAGAATGTGTATTATGGTGGTTTATATGGAAAAAAATCCAAATAAAGAAATAAGTTTTGAAGAATCCATCCATTCATGGAAAAAATTGATATATTGGGCTAAAACTGGAGTAATTATCGTTGATGAAACTAAAGAGGAATAAATTTCTGATAATCTTGGAGAAATAGAAGATGATTCGAAAAACAAATAACGACGATTTTGTATATGTCAAAATATCTAAGGTTTTAATTGATGAACTAAAATCACATTGCTGCAAAAATGGTTATCAAACTTTACAGAACTGCTTAGAGGATCTTATAATTACTAAGATAACTATTGATAACGATGAGTAAATTAATAATTTTTTTTCAAAATTTTTAATTATTTATTTATTATTTAGTTTTTGCAATTCTCTTAATAAAAGCTCGTTTTGTCTTATTATAAGTTTATTTTGATCTATAATGGCCTTAAATCCTGCTCCTATCATTTGTTCAGTTGAATTGAAGCTTAATAAAGTTCCCATACTCATCCATTTTGTACCTGTTTCTTGGTATGCTAAATTAGCCATATCTTCAAATATTCTATTTCTGATTTCTTCATCTGTTAGATTATCATGAAACAATACTAGCTTTTTATTTTTCATGATATTTCTCTTAATATCGAGTATTCTGTCATATTCTTTAGATTTTAATTTTTTTAATTCTTCTCCGCAATCAGGACAATTATCTTTATATTTGTATGTATCGGTGTTAGAGCAATACAAATCTTCACAAATATATTTTTCACCTCTTCCTGCTTTACTTTCTTCTTTTTCTAAGATTTCTAATGCTTTTTCTTCCCCAACTTCTTCAATAAGATCGTTTTTTCTTTTAAACTTATCTTTTTCTATCGAAAGTCCTCCAGAATCTGAAAAACCAAATTTTTCATATTTAGTACCACACTCAGGACAGTATTCACCTTGTTTTCCACTTCTTTTATACGAACATTCTACATTAGGACATTGCCAACTATCTAATAACCCCATTTTTTCACCTAAACCAATTATTTTTATAAATTAATTTACACTGTTTAAATATAATTTAACTTCTTTTTAATTATTATTTTCACAATTAGTTCAGATTTTATTCATGAAATACCTTCATATTAATTTTTAATAATTAAACTCCAATCCCCTAATTCATCCAAACAATAAATCTTTGAAAACTTATATAATAATTCATTCTAATATTATCTTGAAAATAATTAAATCGATCCATATACTTAAGTAACGATACTATAACGAATATGTAAAATAAATCTAATTTTTGTACTTTCATAGCAGATCACTATATTAAAATATTAATTATATTTTTGTCAAAGTTGTTCTATTTGTTTTTGTATAAACATGTACGCTCAGATCCCATTTATTTTGATTTCCCCCTATGATTAATAGAATTGGTTCAGGACATTGCAATAGCCCATCCTTTGCAAAATTTTTCATCTGATTATCATCTACCTGACTCGGTTGAGAAGATGAATTCGGGTGGAAATGCCATTCACCAAGATAATACTGTCCTAAATTCCATTTATTATCCAGTAATTTCATTAATCCATTTATTCCTCTTCTGAAAGTATGTCTATCTTGTTTAGAATCTTTTGGGGGGCCAGTAATACTCCTAATATTAGCAATACTCTGATTCTCTGAATAATTACCGATTAAAATCCCACCAGTTTCTTTAGTTCTTGCATTAATACATTCATTCTTGATTCTATTTAGAATTTTATTATTAATTTCCACCAAAAATTTATCATCAACACTTTTAAAAGTAATCTTGCTCATTATACCTTCTCTACTTTTTTATAGCCAATAAAAATCCCATCACTATCTGAATATTGTTCATAAATACAAATTAGTGATGTAATATGTTTATTTTTAATGAAATCTTCGATAATTTTAATTGCAGTACTACTAGCTAGTAGTATATCGTCGTATCTCGCAGGAAATACAGAACTCCAACAACCAGTCCCTTCTCGTGGTAATTTGTAACTTGAAAACTCTTTTCTCTCCTTTTCTTGCCAAAAAAGAGTTTTTTTACAAAAATCATCAGTTTTAAATTTGTTTCCTATTTGTAGATACATATATAATCTTTTTGCAGCAAATCCAATGAAAATTGATATAAATATTTTATTATTTTGAAATTTGAACTTTTCAAGATCCTCTAGCACTATATCTTCACCAGTACAATCAATAATCATGTCAAAATTTTCTATATTCTTAGAAAAAGCTACAGAAAACTCAAAATTGTTATCAATAACTTCAACTGTAGTATTTGGGTTAATTTGATTTAAATAAAGTGAAATTTCATTAGATTTAGTTTTCCCGATTTGTGTTAATCCCAGTGAATGTCTTGATAAATTTCCAATTTTTAATGTATCTGCATCGATTATAGACAGATTAGAAATTCCAGATCTAACTAATAATTCAGCAATAGAACTCCCTATTGTACCTGCTCCAATTATTAATATGTTCATTGAAGTTAAATCTTCACTTAATTGCCCTCGATTATGAATTTCTTGTTTATTCCAATTTTGAGATTTCAACCATTCTATTTTTTTTTTGGATGTTAATATTGTTCTGTCCAAATTCCATAGGGCTTTTTCATGAGCCCTAACTCCTTTTGCATTATGTTTAGGTTTCGATTTTTTTATTTTTTTCCTAGCAGTATGATCATAGGGATTTAATTCTTTTAAATTACTAGGCGATAGGATTGGCAGTTTAAGTGCTTGCCAATGGATAATTGTGTTTTCGCCACCTATTGTTGTGGGGATGGGAAAACCCAAAAGAAGAAGATGATGCTTTCCATCTCTTATATTATGTGCTAGCCATTTAACAATACTTCGTAAGTCGATATTCTGTTTTCTACATGCATCGAAAAGCTCACCAAAAAGATTAGGAGCTTGCCATCGATTGATTACAGGAGTTTTCTTAAGCATAACCCACAATGCGACATTTGGTTTTTCAAACTCCTGAGATAAATATTTTCCCCATCTGACTTTTCTAATTGTTTTATTATTCTCATTTTTAAACTTTTTAATAAAATAGACGGGAGGTTTAGACTTATATAAATCTAATTCAGCAATTCCAAATGTATTTTTGATTTTTTTCCAATCATTGAACGATTTTTCATCTTCAGAAAATGCAAAGTATGTTAAGGATTCATTAAATTGTGGCAATTCAAAATAATAATCATCTTTTGTCAATTCATTTTTATTAGCAGCATTAATCCAATCGATTGCTCTTTTAACATTCCATAATAAACGATCTTCTGCTGTTAATGGTTCTGAATCAAAATCATGTTTACCTAAACATTTCAATGGGGATTCTAGACATAATGAGCCTTTTCGCCATAAATTGTTTTCTTCCAATCCATTATTTGACTGATGCTCAAAAGTAAGATTAAAATTATTTTTTGCAGGGTATATTTTTACAATTCCTTTAGGGTAACTTTTTTCAGCTATAACATACCATGTTGACTTTGTTGGGATATTACCTGAAATATCTGAAGTAATTTCTATTTCAATATACCAAATAGTTAAATTAAAATCCCATTTCCAATCATCCAGTATTTTTACCCCATTTACACCGTCTAATTCTCTTCTTCCGATTTTTAAATTATCAGTTAAATCATTGTAATTCATTATGCAAATTTTCCTCCAGGAATATTTGATGTTTTTTTGGTTCTTTTCGAATATCCGCCTCTTTTAATATCTGTATTAATTTTATATGGTGGGAATTTCTTTCCAAACAGGTTTCTCCATTTTTTGATGCTTTCCTTTTTGTCATCAGAATCTAATGCCTCCCTTGCAAGCTCTGCTGCTTCAGTTACTTGAGAATAAAACTCTTCATACTCTTCATCAGTTATTCTGCTGAAAACATCATGTTCTGGAACACCATGATCAGGAAGTTCAGGTTTATTTTCATGATCAAATTTAATTGTTTCTAATGTCGATGTTATTCCTTCAGCAACAGATTTTATACCATTTGGACAGCAATATCCAATAAAATGTTCTAAAGGATAGCTTTTGGGGTGGTCTGCATCAGGAAATTTCTCTTGTCGCCACCATTTTAATGCCTTAACAATATTGACATAATGTCCATTTGTTTTATCATTTTTTTCAAATGTCCATAGAATCTGTTCTAGTGGATGAGTTGGTTGCCATTCGTTTGCATTCCGATCTGGAATGTATAAAGGTTCAGTTTTCCATTCGGGTGTATTTTTGCTTTTTTCAACAAAATTAATGATTTTTTCTGCAGATTCATACCTTCCTTTTGATCTATATGTTTTGTCCGTTTGTTTAATATCTTCAATAGTTAAATCAAACAATATCCCACTTTTTTGAATTATGTTTTCATCAATCTCAGACGGAGCGGCTGTTACAACTAGATCTAGGTCAACGATATCTAAATTTATTCCCAAAGAACGGCCTTGTATTCTGTAGTTATTTTCATAATTTTCTTCAAGGAACGGTTCAAACATATGAAGTGCTTCTGCAGGTGTGTATTTATTTTTATCTAAGCGGGTGACAACAACGACATCAACATCAGGGTTATTGTCATTTTTTGGTTTAATGATTGTGCTGCGCCTATAACTGCCCTGTAAAAATGTATGCACGATAATATCTGATAGTTCATCATCTTCTTTTAATAGTCCACGCAATTTTTCATGTTCATTTTTTAGATCGGTCACTTGATCGTCAGTTAATCTAATTTCATGTAAAAAATCTTTAAAATAAGTATTTAATTTCATAAAAATCTCCCCCTTTTTTAATTTTTAGTAACATTATCATGTGTTGGCAATTTAAATGAAGGTGAATAAACAAAATCCTCACTATCATATTCATATAATTTAATTTTTCCAAAAATTCTTGAGATCTGGCCTAAATAAAATATGAAACCTACTGGACAGGCCGCAAAAATGTGAAGTGTGTTTCTTTTTTCATGCGTATCCCTCCTTTCATTTAATATAGTTGAAAGACTATTTACAAGTTCTATAGCATGTGTACCATCTATTATTGCATTATTGCCTACATATCCTTCTACATTGCATTTGATAATCTTCGAGGCTTGAATTTGATTAGTATTGATGTATTTCTTGACTTCTTCTAAAATGTTATGTGTAATCCCTATAACCAACACTACATCTTTTGGATCATTAGATAAAATTTCTATATTTTTTTCTAATTTGGTGTATTTTTTAGTATAATCTCCTTCAGGGGACCAATCCTTTTTTCCTCTTGATTTTTGCATAGGATATATCTCAATTCCGGATTTAGAGTCTAATAAATAACCTATGACAAAAGCTATCGATAAGTGTGTTTCCAAATGTAATCTATACTCAAATTTTGGTGAAAGTTCTTTTGTAAATTCTTTTAATTTATTAAATATTTCTCCATTCCAATTATTATCGTCTTTAATTTGTTTTTCATTGAAAAAGTCGGTTAAACATAACATCTTCTCAGTTTCATTAGGCATATATCCAGCCCCTCTTTCAAAGCTTCTGATTCCCACATGGGAAATTTTCCCGGGTTTTTGAGAAGGTTTATTTAACGGATAAAGTCCATTTTGACATATTTTAAACCATTGTTCTTTGTGTCTTCTAAGCTCTGAATGACTAAATTTGTTGCCCTTTGGGTGATTGGGATTATATGCGCATACTTCAGCATGACAATCAAAACAGAGAGGAATACCGTTTTCTTCTGTGTCAGGTCCTCCTTTTGAAGTTGGAATAATATGGTGTACTTCAATTTTAATACCCGTACTTTTATGACAAATACAGCAACGTCTGTGACAAGCAACAAGTAAATTTTCTTTAACTTCCCGAGAAAACCCCATTGATTAACTCCTACAAATTTTATAACTTGAAACTTATATTAATCAATAATTAGATTCATATAAATTTAATATTTTCTATACAATATTAATTGATTTTTTCTTTTACTAATAACAACACTAAATTTATTTTGAATTTAGTAAGATGTAGATATTTAATTCAATAAAGTGAGTAGATTAATAATACATTAAAAATATTTAGGATTAATAGTAAAAACAATTGAAAAATTAATATTTATAGGTTCTTTTCGGTGAAAGTTTAGATAATCACTCCTTAAAAGTTTGCTGTTATTAATTTAAAAAATAAAAAAATAACTATGAACATAACGTATTTAATGGCAAATCAAAGTTTCAAGCCTTTTTATGGCCTGATATCTCTCTTTTTTATCCAATTTAGCCTCATCCAAAGCATCTTTAAGGGTTTGTATAGAATTATCATAAACTTCCCTATTAACAGGGTATGGATACCCATCTTTTCCTCCGTGGGTGAAACTGTATTTCACAGGATCCTTCCAACTGGGTGCAGAACCATACACCAGATCAGATATTAAAGCCAGAGCCCGGATCTTTTTAGGCCCAATACCCTTAAGTGAAATTAACTCTTCATAATTCTGGGGCTGAATCTCCCAAGCATCCTTCAAGACCTGGAATTCTCTGGAACTTAGATCCATATCCAGAACTGGATGATGCTTAGGCATATGTAGTTGGGCATTATGATTTTTAAAATTAGGAATTTCAAACTGGTTACGAGTATCAATTGAATCTGGACTTTCTGTATTATTAAAATAATCAGTTAAAAGTGTTTGGGCACTATCTTTCGATTTAAAATAGGATCTTAAATGTTCAGGATTATCACAGATCAAATCAACGCTGATATCTCTACACTTCTCACTTTCATGTGAGGTCATATTCAGGGTATTTACTTGATGTTGGTCACAGGCAATTGCCTGGTGGGGTTCATCTATTGGATCTTCCACAAGTTCAGAAAGCCAGTGATATCTACGGGCATACTTATCTTCAGTGTTTAATCCCTGCTGAATTACGGCCCATTCACCCTTTTCTGTGAAAATAAAAGAATGATGGTACAGATTATAACCATCCTGTATACAGGAATTATCAATTTTGGCAGAGATTCGGCTGTTATAGATTAGTTCATCTATTTTAAGGGGTGACAGGGAAAAAGAATCACCTATCATTTCAATTTCATCTAATGTTTTCCTGGAAGCACGGCCCTTACCTCCAGCTACCATTATTCCATGTTCTTCAGGTTTTATAGCGGTTTTTAGAGCACCACAAGTTGTAGTTGTGGTACCTGATGAGTGCCAGTCAAAACCCAGAACACAGGAAAAGGCCTGAAACCAGTGTGGATCGGAAATCCTTCTTAGAAATTCATCTGATCCGTATTCATAGAGAATTGATTCAGAAATAGCTCCCGCTAGTTTAACCATCCGTTGAAAAAGCCAGCGGGGGGCATGGCCTCCGTGTAAAGGTAGATTTGCTGTTCCTCTTTTATTCATGTAAAAGACCGGGTATCAGTTATTATAATATTTATTTAGATTATTTTAGAATTAATAATGACCCTTAGAATGATTAAGTAATATTACTCTGATATTTTCACCTGAAACATGCAGGTGGGTGATCCATCTGCTATGGTGGATTTTCTAATTACCTCCCCCTCAAGCTGGCTCCAATCATAACTTCGACTTATCATGGCCTGGCAGTTTAGACAGAATATGGGATTTTTCTTGGCATCTTCTATCCAGGGACAGTTTAAAAGTTCCAGATAACAGCGGGATTCTTTGGGGGTAAATTGAGTTTCAATACCAAACTCTGAATATAGATCAGTTATCCAGGAGGTGTATGCATTTAAAAGGTCTTCAGTTGCACTGTTTTCGTCCAGTTCTAATAATTCCAGGCGTTCATCAAATTGCTCCTTTAAATCATCATCTACACGTTGTTCAAATATTTTCTTCAGCATTTCCCGCATTTCTTTGTCACTGGAGGTGGTGGAAGTTGGTATGGCCCCTAAAATAAAATCGTAAAAATCAGCTAATAAATTATTTTTAATTATTTCGCGCTGTTTTTTCTCTCCTTGATGTTTGTAGATGGCCATCTTTATATTTGCATTGAGTTCACTTTTTTTGAAAGGTTTAAGAATGTACCCATAGGGTTCAGTTACTCTGGCCCGTTCCAACATTTCTTCATCAGAATAGGCAGTTAAATAGATTATTGGAATATCAAAAAGTTTCTTGATCTGATTAGCAGCATCAATACCGTCCATTTCTCCCTTTAATACAATATCCATTAGTATCAAATCAGGTTTTAAGGTTTTTGCTCTTATAACTGCATCTTCTCCAGATAATACTGTGTCTACTACTTCATATCCAAGATTTTCCAGCTTATGTTTTATACCCATTGCAACAATGCTTTCGTCTTCTACTACCAGTATTTTTTCATTGGCCATTTGATATCCCCTAGTTAAGATCAATAAATATTTAGTATAATAATCTTTATTTTTCCCGATTTAATGTATTAAATCCTTTTTTTATAAGTCAATTCCTTAAAGTTAATTTTAAATTCTTTTTTTTCCTTATTAAAATCTAGGTCTCCGTCAAGCTGTTTAACTAAGTTATTAACCAGTTGCAATCCTAAAGTCCGATTTTTTTTCTCTTCAAAATCTGAAGGGAAAGCAGATCCATCATCGCTAATTAAAAGTTTGAACGTCCCATCATCTTTTTCTTTTAAGCTTAAGTAAATATTTCCCGAAGTTCCATTAGGAAATGCATATTTTAGTGAGTTTGATACCAACTCATTAATAATCAGACCGCAGGGAATGGCGGTTTCAATTCCCAGGGTTATTTTATCCACGTCAATGTTAAGGTTTACACTCGATTCTATTCCATAGGAATTCATTAGATCATTTAGTAAATTATTGATATATTCATCAATCTGGATACTGGCCAGATCATCTGACTGATAAAGATTTTCATGAATAAGTGCTATGGACTGTATACGGTTCTCACTTTCACGGTATAGTTCCATTACTTCTTCATCCTTAATCTGATCACATTGAAGTTCCAGCAGAGTTGATATAATCTGTAAATTATTTTTAACCCGGTGGTGTATTTCCCTTAATAAAATCTCTTTTTCTCTTAAGGATTTTTTAATTTTATTCTCTGCAACTTTACGGTCAGTAATATCCATGAATGATATTATTCCTTTCCTGGTACCGGGTATCATGTCAAATGTTGCAAAGAACTCTTTAACTTCGCCTTTTCTATTTACCAGTTGAACTTCATAATTTTTTGGTATTGCATCAGGATTAATCCTCTGCAGACGGTGATAACCCTTTATTCTGGAAAGATCTTCTCTGACTACAAAATCGGAAACATTTTTTAGTCCTTGAATCTCCTTTTTCAAGTAACCGGAAAATTTTTCAAATTCAGAGTTTACCAGGGAAATGTCCATGTTTTCATCAAAAATCATGGTCATTGCACCAGTATTCTCAAATATGGATCTATATTTACTTTCGGATTCTTTTAAAGCTTCTTGAGCCATTTTTTGATCATGTATATCTCTACCAACACCCACAAAACCAGTAACTTTGTTATTATCATCAACTATTGATTTATAGGCCCATGCAATCCATCGCCATCCATTTTTAGTTTGAACCCTCTGTTCTATGTAGGATGTGTAGGGCGGTTTGTATAATAAGTCAATGGCTTTGTCGGTTTTATGACGGTCTTCTTCATGTAGTAAAGGTATGAAACTTTTTCCTAAAAGTTCTTCTTCAATTCTCCCCAGTATTTCACAATATGATGGACTAACAAACCTTAAAAGACCATCTAAATCGAATTTTATGATGTAATCGGTCTGATTTTCTATTAAAAGTCGGTATTCTTCTTCTTTTTCTTTAAGTGATATTTCTGCTTTTTTCTGGCTGGTCACATCTTTGGCAATACCAAATATAATAAGACTATTTTTTATTTTAACAGGATTAAATGATATATCCAAATATTTAATCTTACTATCTGTGGAATAATTAGCTTCAAAGGAACCTCCTGTTTTCCAAAAGTCATTATTATAATTTAAATCCATATCAAAAATTAAAAGATCATTAATATACTGGTTTTTTAATTGCATGTTTGGATTTTCAAAAAACTCCCGTGCAGATCTATTAAGGTCAATACAGTAACCATTTTCATCAAGAACTAGTATGGGGTTTATGGACCTTTCAAACAATGCACGATATTTCTCTTCACTTTCTAAAAGGGAAGTTTCGGCAATTTGATGGGCTTTGTATTCTTCAGCTTCTTTTAAAGCTCTTTTGACAGCAGGACCCAGTTTTAGTAAGTTATTTTTTAGAACATAATCTGTTGCGCCCTCTTTTAGCATTTCAACTGCAAATTCTTCCCCTATTTTTCCACTTACAAATAGGAAGGGGGTGTTTGGAAATATTTCCTTTTTTATTTTTAATGCAGATAAACCATCAAATTGGGGGAGGGAATGATCGGCCAGGATTAAATCTGGTTTAAACTCTTCTAACCCTTTTATGTAATCTTCCCTGCTGTCAACTATGAGTGACTCAAAATTGAGTCCTTCTTTTTTAAGTTCTCTCTCCATTAATTCAGCATCCAAGAGAACATCTTCCAGTATTAAGATTCTAGTTAAATCAGCCATATTTCTTACTCAGGAGGGTTGTTTATAAGCATCCAATAAAATCCAAGGGTTGATACAGCGTCAATGAATTCATCAAATTCAACTGGCTTACTAACGTAACTATTTACTCCTAACTTGTAGCTTTCCACAATATCCCTGTCTTCTTTAGATGAAGTTAGAACAACTACCGGTATTTTGCGGGTACGTTCATCAGCTTTTATGGTTTGGAGAACTTCTAAACCGTCTACTTTAGGCATCCTCAAGTCTAAGAGTATTAAACGTGGGAATTCGTTTATATCTCTATCAGAATATTTACCTTTTCCAAAAATTAAATCTAGAGCTTCTGCACCATCTTTAACCCATACTAATTTATTAACCAAATTCTTTCTTTTTAAAGCCCGCATAGTCAGTTCTGCATCGGTGGGGTTATCTTCAACCAGTAAAATATCAATTTCATCCATATATGTACCTCCTTCTATTCTAATAATAAAATATTTAGAGTTAATTTAAGAATATTATTTAGGAAGAGTAAAGTAAATTGTGGCTCCTTTATCCACTTCTCCTTCGCCCCATACACGTCCTTCATGTCTTCTTATTATACGTTGAACAATGGATAAACCTACTCCTGTACCTTCAAATTCTTCAGGGCCGTGTAATCTTTGAAATAATCCAAATAATTTATTAACATATTTCATGTCAAAACCAGCGCCATTATCCCTCACATAGTAAATATTTTCATTCACACCATCTTGGTAGCCAACTTCAATAATCCCTTTTTCCTGGTTACTGGTGAATTTTATGGAGTTAGAAAGTAAATTACTGAGGACCTGGCTTAACAATGCACGATCCCCATAAGCATTGGGCAGAGACCCTACCTTCAATTCAATATTTCTATCTTCCATACCTTGTTTAACTTCATCATAAACATTATTAACAAGAGCCACCATATCTATCTTGGATATTTTCATTTCCTGACGACTAGCACGGGAAAGCATCAAAATATCATCTATTAACTGGCCCATTTTGTGAGTATTTTCCCGGACTATGTTTAGGAGTCTAATTCCCTCTTCATCCAGTTTGTCCTGATAATCCTCTACTATTATACGTGAAAAGCCGTCAATAGCTCTCAGGGGAACTCTTAGATCATGTGAAACTGAATAAGCAAATGCTTCCAGTTCTTCATTAGCATCTTCTAACATTTTCGTCTGCTTTTTTAGTTTGTCATTCAAACTCCTTAAACTTCTCACTTTTTCAATTCTTTCAACTAAGAGAGCCACCATCAGGATTACTACCATCAAAAGAATTAAACGGAATAGATCGTCGGTAACTGATACTCCAAAGGTGCTGAAAATAGGCTGGATAATGATCAATATTAATCCAATAATTATAGGTATAGACCATATGAATCGTTTGCGGTTGCTGGTTGCTAAAACTAAAGGAAAAAGCAGTAATTGATTAAAAAAAGTGTTTTTTACAGGTAAAATATTAAGATAGTAAATTAGAAATACAGCTGTAAACAGCAATAATACAATAAATAAATCATTTCGTGTTCGGCCCTTAAAAATAGATGTCATATTTTATCACAATCTATATTATATCATACTCTTACATATATTTTTTATCATATCTATTGCGAGATTTAATATAGTTTCAGAATAGTATAAGCATCTTATCTGGTTTATTCATATTATTGATAGAAACAAATTGAAGTAATATGATTTAATCATTTAATTTTTAGAATAACTTATTAAAAAGTATATTTTAAAAACTATTTTATTGAAAAATAGATATCCCCCAGAAAATCAACTAAAAAATATAAAAAAAGATTATGATCAAACTTACAAGTTACTCATAATCTAACTAGTAAAAAAATCCTTGATTTCTTACTTATTGTCAATAACCGGCTCAGATGCAGATTTTGTAGCTGGTGTTTTCCGGTCAAAGGAAATAGACCCTTCTTCTAAAACCTCTTTTAGAAAATCACCAGTGTAAGTGCCGCTTAATGAAACTTCCTCTGGGGTTCCTTGAGCCACAACCAGTCCTCCACCATCCCCACCTTCAGGACCTAAGTCTATAATATAATCAGCAGTCTTTATAACATCTAAGTTATGTTCAATTACCACTACTGTGTTACCTGAGTCAGTAAGCCTCCCCAGTACATCTAATAGCTTCTTAATATCTGCAAAGTGCAGTCCGGTGGTTGGTTCATCCAGAATATATAATGTCTTTCCAGTGCTCTGCTTGCTCAACTCCTTGGTAAGTTTTACCCTTTGAGCTTCTCCACCTGAAAGAGTGGTTGCAGATTGTCCCAGTTTTATGTAGCCTAATCCTACATCGTCTAAGGTTTGTAATTTCTTCTTGATACGGGGAATGTTTTCAAAGAAATGTAAAGCTTCCTCTACAGTCATATCCAATACTTCTGCAATATTTTTGCCCTTGTAGCGTATGTCAAGAGTTTCCCGGTTGTATCTTTTACCTTTACAAACTTCGCAGGGTACGTACACATCTGCTAAAAAGTGCATCTCAATTTTTTTGATACCGTCCCCAGTACAAGCCTCACATCTACCACCTTTAACATTGAAACTGAACCGTCCAGGTTTATAACCTCTTTTTTTAGATTCCTGTGTTTCTGCAAAGATTTCCCTAATGTAAGTAAATACTCCAGTATAGGTGGCTGGATTAGAACGGGGAGTACGCCCTATGGCAGATTGATCAATAATTATAACTTTGTCAATATTTTCTAAACCTTGAATATCTTCATATTTACCAGGATTCACATGTTTATGGTTTAATTCACCATACAGACCTTTATAGAGTACGTCGTTAATTAATGTACTTTTTCCTGAACCAGAAACACCAGTGATACAGGTGAAAACACCTAAAGGTATCTCCACGTCAATGGATTTTAGATTGTTATGCTCTGCTCCAACCACCTTTAAATGATTTCCATTTGGTTTTCTACGTGTAGTTGGGGTTTCAATAGTTTCCTCTTTTGATAAGTATTTACCTGTAATGGATTGGGGATTTTCCATTATTTCAAGGGGATTTCCAGTTGCAATAACATGTCCCCCATGTTCTCCTGCTCCAGGACCAATATCCACCACATGATCAGCGGACAGAATTGTTTCTTCATCGTGTTCAACCACTATGAGGGTATTTCCAATATCCCTTAATCTTTTAAGGGTGTCAATCAGTCTCATATTATCTCTCTGGTGCAGTCCGATGCTGGGTTCATCTAAAATATAAAGTACACCTACCAGTCCTGATCCGATCTGGGTGGCCAATCTTATTCTTTGAGCTTCTCCACCAGAAAGAGTTCCGGATGAACGGTGTAAAGTTATATAATCCAATCCCACATTTGCCAAAAATTTAAGACGTTCTTTTATCTCTTTTAAAACCTCTTTTGCTATGAAAAGATCCCGATCCTGAAGTTTCAAATTATCAAAGAATTTTTTAGAAGTTTTTATAGGCATTTCCACAACTTCAGATATTGATTTTCCACCAACAGTCACTGAACGACTTTCAGGCCTAAGACGGGTCCCATCACACACAGGACAGTTACGGTCGCTCATGAACTGACCCACGTAGCTACGCATATAATTAGATTTAGTTTCCATGTAAATCCGTTCCATACGCTTAACCACACCTTCAAATCTTCTTCGGACTCGATGTACTCTGTTTCTTCTTTTAAATTCAAATTCAATCCTATCTGAAGAACCGTAGAGGATAATATTCTGATATTTTTCATTCAGATCCTTAAATGGAGTATCCATACTAAATCCATAGTGTTGGGCCACAGCCTTTAACATCTGATGGTAGTAGTTGTCCCTATTTTTTGACTTACTCCACGGCAGGATTGCCCCTTCATTAAGAGATAATTCAGGATCTGGTACCACCAGTTCTGTGTCAATTTCCAGTTTTGATCCCAGACCGTTACATTCAGGGCAGGCCCCATGGGGACTGTTAAATGAGAACATTCGGGGACTAATCTCTTCGAAGTTAATCCCACAGTCAGTACAGGCAAAATGTTCGCTGAATATCTTTTCTTTAGAGTTATCATTTAAGAAGTAGTGAATTATAACCAGTCCTTCACCAAGTTCCAGTGCAGTTTCCAGAGAGTCGGCTAAACGTCTTTTAAAGTCTTCATCTGGTCTTATGATTAATCGATCTACCACGACCTCTATGCTGTGTTTCCGGTTTTTATCCAGTTTGAATTCAGATTCCAGATCAGATATCTCACCGTCAACCCGTACCCTTACAAATCCTTTTTTACGGAGATCTTCGAATATTTTCTGGTGTTCTCCTTTTCGATCTTTTACTACCGGTGCTAAGACCTGTATTTTTGTACCTTCTTCTTCCTGCACAATGTTATCAACGATCTGTCCAGCTGTTTGCTGGGATATTTCTCGACCACATTGATAACAGTGAGGTATCCCTACACGGGCATATAATAGTCGTAAATAATCGTAGATTTCGGTTACAGTACCAACTGTGGACCGGGGATTCATCTTGGTGGTTTTTTGGTCAATAGAAATTGCAGGGGATAACCCTTCAATATAATCGATCTCGGGTTTTTTCATCTGCCCTAAAAACTGCCGGGCATAGGCTGATAATGATTCCACGTATCTACGCTGTCCTTCAGCATAGATGGTGTCAAATGCCAGAGATGATTTACCAGAACCACTGATTCCAGTTATAACCACGAATTTATCCCGGGGAATAGTTAAATCAATATTCTTAAGGTTGTGTTCACGGGCCCCTTTCAATAAAATATTTCCTTTCTTATCAGTCATTACTCTGAAACTCCTTTTAATGTGAGAATTTTATCTCTAATTTTAGCAGCTGTTTCAAAATCCAGCTGTGCAGCCGCATCTTTCATATCATTTTCTAAATCATTTATCAAAATATCCAATTCATCTTTAGGAATCTTTCCAATGTTCTTTATATCTATTTCTTCTTTTTTATCCTTTTCTTTGATGGAACGGACCACATTTTTCGGTATAATACCGTGGGTTTTGTTGTATTCCATCTGCAGCTTACGTCTCTTGTTGGTTATGTCCACTGCTGATCTTACAGATTCAGTGATATTATCTGCATATACTAATACCTGTCCGTCCACATTTCTTGCTGCTCTTCCAATGGTCTGTATAAGGGATGTTTTAGAGCGCAGAAAACCTTCCTTGTCTGCATCAAGAATTCCAACCAGGGAAACCTCCGGCAGGTCTAAACCTTCCCTTAAGAGGTTTACTCCTACCAGGCAGTCAAATTCTCCTCTTCTTAAATCATCAATTATTTCTATTCTCTCCAAAGTATCTATTTCTGAGTGGAGATATCTCACCTTCACTCCTACCTTGGCATAGTATTCAGTCAGATCTTCTGCCATTCTCTTGGTTAAGGTGGTTATAAGGGTTCTCTGATTATTTTTCACCCTATTTTTAACTTCGTGTAAGAGGTCATCCACCTGGTTAGTCACAGGTCTAACAATGACCTCCGGGTCTACCAGACCAGTGGGCCGGATAATCTGTTCCACGTGATTCTTACTTTTTCCTATTTCGTAGTCTGCGGGGGTGGCAGAAACATATATAATTTGATTAATCAAACTATCAAATTCTTCAAACTTTAAAGGACGATTTTCACCTGCAGATGGCAGCCGAAAACCATAATCAATCAATGTATCTTTCCGGGCCTTGTCCCCAGCATACATTCCTCTGATCTGAGGAACGGTCACGTGTGATTCATCAATGATAGTCAAATAATCATCAGGGAAGTATTTAAGGAGGGTGTAAGGCATGCTCCCCCATTTACGTCCACTCATATATAGTGAATAGTTTTCAATTCCCTGGCAGTAACCCATTTCTTTTAACATTTCCACATCAAATCGGGTTCTTTGCTCCAATCTTTGAGCCTCTACCAGTTTATTTTGTGATTTTAAAACAAGAAGACGATCTTCTAATTCTTCTTCAATTAATTTAATGGCATTTTTCATCTTATCTGCAGATGTTACAAAATGCTTAGCAGGGAAAATAGTGATTCTTTCCATTTTTCTTGTGGACTTATTTTTTAATGGATCTATAAGGGAGATAGAATCTACTTCATCACCAAAAAGCTCCAATCTAATAGGTTTGCTGCCGTGTATTGGGTTAATATCAATTACATCTCCTCTCACTCTAAACTTTCCACGGCTGAAGTCTATATCATTTCGGTCATACTGCATCTTCACCAGTTGGGCCAGTATTTCGTCCCGATCAATACTGCTTCCCACATCAATAGTGAGTAAAAATTCTCCATAATCTTCAGGTGCTCCTAAACCGTAGATACAGGAAACACTGGATACAACTATGACATCGTCCCTAGATAAGAGAGACTGGGTTGTAGAATGGCGCATCTGGTCAATTTCGTCATTAATAGAAGCTTCCTTGTCAATGTAGGTGTCGGTTTGAGGTACGTAAGCTTCAGGTTGATAATAATCGTAGTAGCTTACAAAGTACTCAACTGCATTATCTGGAAAAAATTCTTTAAATTCCTCGTACAACTGGGCAGCCAGTGTTTTGTTGTGAGAAATAACTAGAGTAGGCTTCTGGATTTTCTCAATAACATTGGCCATGGTGAAAGTTTTACCTGAACCAGTTACTCCTAAAAGAGTTTGATCACGGTATCCCTTCTTTAATCCGTTTACAAGTGATTTTATTGCTTTTGGTTGATCCCCTAATGGTTTATAATTTGATCTGAGTTTAAATTCTCCCATTTTAATCCTCATAGAAAAACAAAGTATATTGTCGTTTGTTCTAATATTTTTTATAAAAAGTATATCATTATTAAATTCTAATTTTATTATAATATATCAAAAATAATAAACATAGTTTCTACAAACTAATATATAAATTTTTCAATTTTCAATCATTCGTATAATGATCAATTAATTTCCATTAAAAAGTGGGTATTAGGGAAACCTTTTAAACCTTTAATATCCCATTTAACTTAACAAATACCTTTAAAGATTAAAATGTCATTTCAAACCCAGGACCCTAATAGTTTACCGGATAAAACCGGTGTTTACATAATGAAAAATGAACAAGATGATGTGATCTATGTTGGAAAGGCCATATCACTCAAAAAACGAGTAAAATCCTACTTCAAGGATACTTATGATACACCAAAGACACGCACCTTGATGAAACATTTCCACAGTTTAGAATACATCTTAACAGATACAGAAAAAGAAGCACTGATATTAGAAGCTAATCTGATTAAAAAGTACCGCCCCCGATACAATGTGCGACTAAAAGATGACAAAAGGTACCCCTACATAAAAATAACCAATGAAGATTATCCTCGTATTTTAATCAGCAGGAATGTGACTGACGATGGATCACATTATTACGGCCCGTTTACTGATGTTATGGCTGTTAGAAAAACTATAAAATTCATTAAATCTCTTTTTAAAATTAGAGACTGCAAAAAAATGGATGGGCCCTGTCTAAATTATCAAATAAAGATCTGCGATGCGCCCTGTGATGGGAAGATATCCAAGGACTATTACAATGAGATTATCCATCAAATTAATCTTTTTTTCCAGGGGAAATATCAGGAAATAATCCAGCATCTTCAGGAGATGATGGATGATGCCAGTGCAAATCATGAATTTGAAAAGGCCGCAGTACTAAGAGATCAGATTGATTCTATTAAAGAGATTATGGAGAAACAGAAAGTATCCTTCACCAATAAACTGGATCAGGATGTAATTGCCGGAGCATATGAGAGCAAAACTGCATATATAGTGGTTTTTTCAATAAGGGATGGAAAAATCACAGGTAAAGATGATTTTATAATGAATGGTATTGAAAATACGCCACCAGAAAAGGTATTATCTGCATTCATAAAACAGTTCTACTCCAACCCCCGGTACATACCTGGCGAGATCCTACTTCAAAATGTGGTTTATGACCATGATTTGATAACTGAATGGTTATCAGAACGCAGGGGTGAATCAGTCAAATTGAAGGTACCTGTTGAAGGAGTAGAATACCGGTTAATGAGAATGGTGGTTAAAAATGCCGAGGTAATCAAGATTCAGAAAAAAGAGTTTAAAAACACATTACTTGATCTTAAGAAGTATCTTAAATTACCAAAGCTGCCTCGAAGTATAGAAGCATTTGACATATCTAATATAGCTGGAAAGGAACCAGTGGCATCTATGGTAGTATTCAAGAATGGTGTTCCTGAAAAAAGCAGTTATCGTAAATATAAAATAGAAACAAAAGGTCCTGATGATTATGCTATGATGAGAGAAGTTTTAAGGCGTAGATATGAAAAATTAAAACTGGAAAAATCAGAATATCCAGATCTGGTTATAGTAGATGGTGGTAAGGGCCAGTTAAATGTAGCGTTAAGTGTATTTAACTCTTTAAATATTGAAATTCCAGTCATGGGTTTGGCCAAAGAATTTGAACACATTTTTCTCCCAGGAAATCTAGATCCTATTATATTGCCTCCTCGTTCCCAAGTATTACTTTTATTGCAGAGAATTAGGGACGAAGCCCACCGCTTTGCCATCAGTTACCATAGAAAATTAAGATCTAAAAAGATATCCGAATCAGAACTTGACAAAATAAAAGGAATAGGTCAAAAACGTAAAATGAAACTTTTAAAACACTTTGGGAGTTTAAAAAATATTAAAAAGGCAGGGGTCAATCAATTAATGGAAGTTGACAGTATCAATAGCAGGGTAGCTAAAGATATTTATAACCATTTTCATTAAGTAAATCTTCAATAAATATTGGTTTTTAGTTAATAAATTTAAAAATTAGTTGTACCTTTTTTTATATGTTTAAATAATTTATTTGAATTAATCATGATTATTAATCAAGTATAATACTACATGGGACTCAATTTATTAGTTAGATTTTAAATAATCATATTAAAACATAAATAGGTTAAACTTAATAATAAATAATGCTTTAAAGAATAAGTTAAACTTAATAATAAATAGTGATATAACTTAGTGTAATGTTGTAATATTATAGGGGATATCATGGCTAATACAAGGTTACTGGTTGTGGAAGATGAAAGTATTGTAGCAATGGATATTAAGCACAGAGCTGAAGGTTTAGGATATGATGTCCTTGGAATCGCCGCATCTGGTGAAGAAGCCATCGAAAAAACAGAGGAAAACCAGCCAGATCTGGTGCTGATGGATATTGTTTTGAAAGGTAAGATGGACGGGATTCAAGCAGCCCAGGAAATACGGGAACGTTTTGATATTCCAGTTGTATACTTAACTGCTTATTCTGATGAGAAAACACTTAGCCGGGCCAAACTCACCGGGCCATTTGGGTATATAATCAAACCATTTGAAGATAGGGAACTGCACAGCGCCGTGGAAGTGGCCCTTTACAAACATAAAATGGACAGTAAATTACGAGAAAGTGAAGAACGATACAGGATGCTCTTCCAATCATCTCCAAATCCTATTGTATTAATGGATGACAATGGAAAGATTATTTACAATAATGAAAAAGCAGAAGAAATGCCCATTATGTCTGGAGAAGTGATGGGTGCAGATTTTAATAATTTGCTTGCAAAAGTCATTTATGATAAACATGATCTGAAATTATTCAATGAAAATTTTTCTAATGTTTTAAATGGGGAAAAAGTAGAACCTTTTGAAATAAGAATTTTAAGAAATGGAAATATTTTGTATTATGACATATATCTTACTTTAATGAATATTAATGGTGAAAATTTTAATATTCAGTTTATTGCCCACGATATAACCGTTATAAGGGAAGCAGAAAAACAAAAACTGGAACTTGCAAAAGAAAAGGCTCGTTCAGAATTATACAGCTTTGTGGTAAGTGCGATACCGGTATTTGCAACAAATATCCCCCCACAACTTCGAAATACCATAATAAAGAATTTTGCTGATAGATTTGAATCTAATATGAAACCTAATTTCGATGAATATATGGAAAATAAAGGTATAAGTTCAAAAATAGATGATGTAGCTGTGGAAGACGCCCCAGAAATATTTTCTGCTTACTTAAAGTGGTTATCTGATCTATTACTAAATCTGGGAATTAAAACAAAAATGATCTCTGAAAAGTCAAAAAATACTCTGGAATTTTTAACATTTCCATGGATGAAAGATGCAGCCAAAAATCCCATATTCTCCCTAATATTTAGGGCAATGCTGATTAGAAGCTTCACCTGGACTAATCTTAAAGGGAATGTTTCTCAAAGTTCAAGTTTAGTAGATGGTTCTAAATCTATGAAATTTGAATTTTATCTATCTGCATTGAAATAAATATAATCTAACCCTTATTTAGAATATCAACAAATTAAAGAAACTGATAAAAATCTGGTAGAAACATAATAACTGTTACATAATTAATGATCTGCATTTATATTGATTTATAACCTTTAATTAAAGGAGTGGATAGTGTGGAAAGAATAAAAATAGGGATAGATGGTTTGGATGAGATTACCGATGGTTTTCCAGCTGGCAGAACCATACTTATTACTGGTGATGCAGGTTCTGGAAAGACTATATTTGCACTCCAATTTGCAAAAAGTGCCTGTGATCAGAATCTAAAAACGGTTTATATAACTACTGAGGAAGATAATCAGGATTTAAAAAGACAAGGGGATTCATTTAATTGGGGTGTTGACGATTTTAAAGAAGAAGGCCTATTGAATTTTATAGAACTTGCTGGTCTAAGAGCAAGGGTTACTGAGGCAGAGATGAGTATTGGGGTTGAAGCTATGAAAGGTAACTTTGCCAAGCTGCTTCAAGATCTGCCAGAAGATACTAAAGTGGTTATAATAGACAGTTTAGGAAGCCACACCGCCAAGTTGACACCTTATGAATTCCGTGACCGTTTCGATCTTTTAATCTATGAATTAAAACAGCGAGGTATTACTGCACTGGTTATCCTTGATAGTGCTACCTCCCGAGAATTCAATGAACTAGCCCTTTTTTCTGTGTATGGTGCCATAAAATTAATGAAAAGGGAAAATCCATACACTGGACGCAGGGAAAGAGTCATGGATGTGGTGAAAATGAGGAGTACCAGAACACCTATTGAATTTTTAACATATGAAATAGGCCCGGATGGTATAGAAGTCACATCAGAGGTTGAAAGTAGTTAGCTATCTTCATTAAAATCAAATTTTCTACTTTAATTCTCAAATATTCTTTTTATTTCTTCTTTTTATTTCAATTTTTTTAAAAAGAGTCATTTAAAGATAATATTTTTACAAAAAAAGACTTTATAATATTTTAATTATTGATGGTTAGAATTGAGTCCCTGGATTGTTGCATAATATCTGACAAAATAGGAACTTTTTTATATTACTTCTATGTAATTTAATTTTTTATAAAATATCTTAATCAGGTGATGGGGTTCCACCTTTAACCGCTTTTTTAAGCTGATGACTCCTACTTTCAGAAAAATAAAATGTAGGAAAGAGGCTAATTTATGGATAAACAATTTAATCAACATACTATTTTAATTGATGTAGTTACATTTTTTAAAAAATATTATTTTAATTGTCTAATATCTTATTTTAAAATAATAAATGATTTAATATTGTCATTTGACATTTATACTGATTATTCCAATTATAAGGTGATGCTATGGAATCTGTAGCTTTAAGTCTGGCAATTATAATTTTACTGGGATTATTATTTAACAAGATTTTTATCAAGATAAAATTACCAGGCTTATTGGGAATGTTAATTTTAGGCATTATTATTGGTCCTTATGGTTTAAACTGGATCAATGTGGCTTTTTTAAGTTTATCTGAAGATCTTAGAATAATTGCATTGATAATAATATTGTTAAGGGCAGGTTTCGGTATTAACATGGAAAGTCTGCGAAAAGTGGGTTTTTCAGCTGTAAAATTAAGTTTTATACCAGATGTAGTGGAAGGATTAACTGTAATGTTTGTGGCCAGCTATCTTCTGAACATGCCTTTGGTGGAGGCAGGTATGTTGGGCTTTATAATTGCTGCAGTTTCCCCTGCAGTGATAGTTCCTCAGATGCTGTCATTTATAGATAGAAAGATGGGAACCCGAAAGGGAATACCCACCCTTATACTTACCGGGGCCTCTGTAGATGATGTGGTGGCAATTACTATTTTCTCTGTTTTTCTGGGTCTTTATGGAGGCCAACAGATAAATTTAGCATGGGAATTTTTAAGTATACCCCTATCAATTATCACTGGAATTTTTTTAGGATTGGTACTGGCATTTATATTAATATACCTCTTTAAAAGGTTTAATATTAGAAACACTGAGAAAACCCTTATAATATTAGGTTCTGCTATTCTTTTAAAAAATATCGGGGACTACTTCAACCAGTTCGTTCCAGTGGCAGCCTTAGTTGGTTTAATGGTTATTGGTTTTGTGATAATAGAAAAAATGCCGGATCTGGGAATTCAGCTATCAGAAAAATTCAATAAAATATGGATATTTGCAGAAATACTGCTCTTTGTGCTGGTAGGGGCCCAGGTAAATATTTATCTGGCTATCTCTGCTGGACTTATAGGGCTGGTTATTATAATAATAGGACTTTTAGCCCGGAGCATTGCAGTTTACGGTTCTCTTGCAGGAACAAATCTAAACACAAAGGAGAAAATATTCTGCATAATTGCTTACACTCCTAAAGCCACAGTTCAAGCAGCAATCGGCGCCATACCTCTTGCAGCAGGAGTTGCATCTGGTCAGTTAATATTAGCCATATCAGTTGTGGCCATTCTCTTTACAGCTCCTTTAGGTGCAATAGGAGTACAACTTTACGGTGAGAAGGTTCTAAAACCAGATGATACTTAATATCCTTTAATTTAAATATTAGAAATTCAGTGATAGTAAAGAAAGATTAAATTTAAAGAAAATTTTCAAGAAAAAGGAAAAAAGAGAATGAATTTTTTAGATGTCCTTATTTTTAGATATCCCCAATTTTTAGATATCTTCGAGGGCAGCAACCAGTAATTCTATAGTATTTTCTATATCTTCCAGACTTACAATACTCACTGGTGTGTGGATGTATCTAGTTGCAACTGAAAGGACTCCTGCAGGTATACCTTCTCTGGTTAAGTGTATGGCAGTTGCGTCAGTTGTTCCCCCATCACTAACCTCAACTTGGTGGGGTATTTTTTTCTTTTGTGCTGCATTTATCAACAATTTCTTAACTTTAGGGTGGGTTATAATTCCCCGTCCACTGGCATCAGTTAATATAATTGCTGGCCCTTCACCAATCTTGGCTGGTGCTTCATCCTCTTTAATACCCGGATGATCTCCGGCGATGGTCACATCAAGTGCCAGGGCCATATCTGGGTTTATTTTAAAGGCTGAAGTTTTGGCACCCTTCAGTCCTACTTCTTCCTGAACAGTACCTACTGCATATATATTAGCTTTACTCTTCACTCTTTTTAAGACTTCTAGAAGGACTAAACATCCAACCCGGTTATCCAGAGCTTTTGCAGTTATCAGATTGTTAGGTAATTCGCTGAAATTGTGTTTAAAAATGATAGGATCTCCAATAGACACTATTTTTTCTGCATCTTCCTTGTCTAATGCCCCAATATCTATAAACATATCTTCTGATCCAATAATTTTCTTTCTTTCAGCTTCTTTCATCTTATGAGGAGGTTTAGATCCAATAACACCCATAATTATTCCGTTATCTGTGTATATTTCCACAGTTTGATTTAGAAGCATTTGATCGTTAATGCCTCCAATTTTAGAGAATTTTATAAAACCCTTCTCATCAATGTAGCGCACCATAAGTCCAATTTCATCCATATGAGCTGCTAACATTATTTTCTCCCCATGGGGGTCCCCTTTTTTTAAGGCAATTATATTGCCCATTTTATCGATTTCTATTTCATCACTATGTTTTTTCAACTCTTCCATCATCAAATTTCTTATATCCTCTTCAAAACCAGAAATTCCTGGTGCGTCAGCTAGTTTTCTTAGTAACTCATTCATGTTATCTTTTTCCTGTTATATTCTTTTAAATGTATATAAAATTAAATTTTATACTTGATTGAAGATTAATTGATTAATTTTTATTGGATTAATTAGTTGTAACTTATTAAATGTTTGGATTCAGTTATAAATGGTTTTTACAGTGATTTAATCAATATTAATATTCCTATAATCACCAGCAGTATTTGGGGCCATGATTCCAAATATTTAAGTGGTATTAGTCCCATATTTACAGCGTACCAGATTATTCCTACAATAACGAAGCAAATACCAATATATATTCCTATCATATTTCTTTTTCTACTTTTTTTGGTTTCTATTGCTTCTTCTTCTTTATTAATCTCAACAGTTTCTTTCATGTGGATCACCATGAATTAAAGAGCATTTTTTAATATAATAAATATCCATATTTTTCCTTAATTTAAATCCTCATTCACCTTTTAGAATTCTTTACAATATATTGATATGGAGAATATTAATTATATAACTAATGTCTAATATTATGTTATGATTTCAAAGGAACATCCCCGATACAAATCTCTGTTATTAAGGGAAAAAATTGTAAAGGCATACAAGGAAGGAGTCCTGGCAGATTCAGGGATGATAGCTCATGGAAGAGGAGAAGCATTTGACTACCTTTTAGGGGAAAAAACGTCAAAAACAGCTAAAAATGCCATAAAAACAGCTGCAGCTACTCTTTTACTGGCTGAAAATCCAGTTATATCTGTGAATGGTAATACTGCTGCTCTGGTTCCAGAAGATGTGGTGGAACTGGTTAATACTTTAAATTCCGGTTTAGAAATTAATCTTTTTTACAGAACTCCCAGCAGGGTAAAGGCAGTTGAAACTGTACTTAAAGAAGCTGGTGCCCAGAAAATTATGGGAGTAAATGATCAAAAATTAAAGTATATTGATGGATTGAAAAGTCCCCGGGCAACCGCCAGTCCCGATGGTATATACACTGCAGACGTGGTTCTGGTTCCTCTTGAAGATGGAGATCGAACTGAAGTGTTGATTAACAGTGGTAAAAAGGTTATAACTATAGATCTTAACCCATTGTCGCGAACATCACAGAAAGCTACAATAACCATTGTAGATAATATTGTAAGAGCAATACCACTTCTTATAAAAGAAGTTAAAAACCTTGAAAATAAAAAGACAGATGAACTTGAAAGGATTGTTGGAGATTTTGATAATAAACAAAATTTAAGAGAATCCCTAAAACTTATGTCGATGATGTGAAAATATGAAGGTAATTGGAGTAGCAGGAATGCCTGGATCAGGTAAAAGTGTGGTTTCAAGGATTGCAGCAAAGATGGGTTATAAAACTATTCGGATGGGCGATGTAATACGGGATGAAGCCCAAAAACAGGGCAAAGATGTTGGAGAAGTTGCAGTTAATCTAAGAGTAGAATACGGCGAAAATATTGTTGCTGAAAGATGTGTGGAAAAAATAAAAAAGATCAGCAAAGAAGTTCCCCCTAAAAGTTCAAATACAAATGATAAATTTATTATAGAAGGTATCCGAAGCCCTTTTGAAGTCGAAGTTTTTAAGAATAATTTTAAAGGTTTTAATGTAGTAGCTATATATTCCACTCCAAAAACACGTTTCAAAAGATTAAAGCGAAGAAAGAGGTCTGATGATTCTATTAATCACGAAGATTTTATAAAAAGAGATAAAAGAGAACTTGGATTTGGAATTGGGGATGTTATTGCCACTTCGGATTATATGATTGTCAATGAAGGGCCTTTATGGAAGTATAAAAAAGCTTTAAATAATGTTTTCAAAAGATTTTCCAAGAGATAAATTCTTTTTATTATAGGACTTGATAATCAAATAATATTAGCCATACCAAATATTTAAAGAATCAATTTATAAATAACCCCCTTTTTTGTAACAACCTATAAATAATTGGGGTTGAAAGGAGAATAAAGCTAATGATATGTAAATTCCAGGCCAAGACATCACTTCATGGAACTGAAGATGTTCAAAAAGTAATAGAGTCCTTAAACAATGTTTTTCAATATGACAACATAATAATTGATGAAACAGAGATCTTAGTTACTGGCACTCAAAAGGGGCTTGAAAACCTCAAAGAATCACTGGCTAAACGTAAAGTCAGAGAAACAGCCAGAAAGATTCTCTTAAAAGAAATCCACAAAAACAAAATCCATTTCAGATTAAGTAAACAAGCAGCATTTGCAGGAATACCCGTCATACTGGACCGGGAATTATCAGCACTAGGCGAAATAGAGGTTACAGTTGTTACGGATGATATAAGCAAATTTATTGATTGGATTGCACCAAGTCAAGTTGAAGAGTAGGAAAAAAATTTTAAAATAAATTTTTATTATTTATCTCTAAGTTCAGCATCCTCAATAAATAAATAACCACTATCTCCATCCCATAAAGTCTTTGATTTTAAAATTTCAATTTTCTTTTTAAATAGGGGGCCGTCAAGAACCAGAGTTTCAGCTTCTCCACCTTCAAAAGCTAAATGTATTTTGTATTTTTCGTGTAACTTATCCAGTTCTTCTATTAATTCTTCATCAATCTTTCTACCTAGATAAGATTCATCAAAACCTTCGGCTGATACACTGGTTATTACAACTGTAAAACCAAGTTCTATTATCTCCAGCATGTACTCTTTGGGATCGCGATGCCATAGGGGAGCACAGGATATCAACCCTAATTCATCACATATATTATCAATTCTGGATTTTTGGTAGGTTGATGATAGGGCACCGGCGTAAATTCCCTCAATTCCTTCAGCCTTCAGTTGTGATAAAATATTTTTAAGATCCTCTAATTCTTTCTCTTTTTCACCTTTGGTGGTCATCTTTATTAGTGGTATGTCCATGGCTTCAGATGAGAGTTGAGTAAGATGGATGTTAGGCACGTGAAACATGTATGAATGAGGATTTTCAGAGATCATGGATATTAGGTATTTGACCTCGTTTCCCTCTTTTTGAGCTTCATAGACAGCCATGGTACTGTCTTTACCACCAGAAAAAAGTGCAGCAACTTTCATTCTTCTCTCCTAAACATCCTTTCTTTGAATTTTTTTATCAGATCAACAATAGAATCAACGAATATCCCTGCTAAACCTACTATGACACCTAAAAAACCGCAAAATAATATGATGTTAGATTTTTGGGGGAGCACACTCTTAAGATTCTCAATTTTGTCTTCAACAGGACCTTCAACTTTCCCAATTACCACTTCATCTTTTTCTATCTGTGTGATAATATCATCCAGTTTAGATGCTTCCACATTCACTGCTAAATAGACGGTACTGTAACGAAGATTCAAACCTCGAGTCAACATTAACCAGTCTTTTAGATTGTTAATTACATCAACGGGTCTGCTGCCCTCTTTCATACTCACTTGAAGAGTATCGTTGGATATAAATTTAGCAGAGGTAATATTAGTATTGGTGATAGGAATACGTTGTTCTACATAAGAAAGCCACTGACTGGGGATAGGGTCTGTTTTAATCAGCATCCCTTTACTTTGAACACTTTTAACTCCGTCTATGGCTTTTGTATCACTGATGAATTTATCAACATCCCTTTCTGCTGAAATTTCCACATTTATAGTTTCTTGGCCACCTTCAGACCACATGTAAATACCACGGGCCATGTCAGGAATATCGTCCATTACCGGAGAGATAAAGAATGCCCCGCCAACTGCTCCCACGGCAAATCCTAGAAATATTACAAATATAAGATTCCTTTTGCCGATAATTGGTGTTAATAAGGCAGTTGAAAAAATAAATATCATCAAAATTATAAACAGTACTATCATTATCACTGATACGATTGTGTCCATGTTTTTCAACTCTCTGTGTTAACTTGTTTGGTTCCTACTATGTTTCCATTCTCAGCATTTACATATACTTCTTTTTCTACTCTGTTATCTTTTAAGAGGGGTACAATCCACACTGGAACTTCCTTATTGTCAATAGTTAAAGTACCCTGTGTAGGTTCTCCTGTAGTGTATCCTGGTTCTTCAGCAATTCTCTGGGCTTGTTCTTTGGTTATTTTAAAATCAGTATTGTTTGTATTGTTTATAGTTGTATTATTTGAAGAGGGCTGTGGAAATGGCATTTTTTGCACTGTTGCAGGTTGTTCTGTTTGATTTACAATTTTTACTTCTGGAGTAAATTGGAATGGTCCGTAGGCATAAATTAATATTATTACTGTTATTACACCTACTACAATTAAAGCTTTCTTTTCCCAGGTAAGATCCACATCCATTTCTTCACCTTGAATTTTCTTAAAAAAGTTGTTTTCAAATTGTTAAATAAGTATTGATTTAAATCTTAAAATAGTTTATTCTTTTTGATAGTATAATCCAAATCTTAAAACAAATTTTAGTTAAAATAGTTTCCTCTTTGATGTGAGGGCTATAATTGAGTGATAGTAATGGTACCATTGTTATTTCTAATTCTGTACATGTGTCCAGAGCTTAGAGTGATGGGGGATATATTTTGGCGGGGAACCAACCTAATACTTGTAGTTCTGCCTTGATAATATACATTTACATACCCATTGTTCATTACCTGCGCAGTCATATTCAAATCAGATACAGCAGGCATGGTTAAATTAATTGAATAACCTCTCCCATTGACATATACAGTGTTAATTGATTCTGCTATTTTTTCACCAATCATACGGGCTCTTCCAAACTCAGCAGTTTCGGTTTTTTCAGTTCCACCAGTGATAAGAGCAACAAAGCTTCCCATTATAATAATGGCAATTAATGTTGCGAATAATAAATCAACGCTTACTTGTCCTTTTGAGTCCATATATATCACATAGTAATTTATCACATACTAATTCTGATAGTTTTGTTCTAAACCAAATAAATTTCGGTAAAAAACCGAAAGATAAAATGTAGAACCAGTTGGATCAATGATTGGTTCATTTCTAATTGAAATAGTGTACCCTCTTATATTACGGAAGTACTCGTGATCAAGACGTGAAATATCTGGTCGGCCATGGTCCTCAAGTAGTGGATCACCAATAATAAAGGTACTCATTCTAACTGACTGGCTGCTAGTTGAACTGGTATTAGTTTTATTCTCTAATCTGTCAAAGAAAGATAAACCATAAGGATTGGGTACGTAGTATGGCCTTGGAGTAATATTACCTGGGTTACTAGTTCCATTTAAGCATTCCCACAAATAATTTAGACGAGGTGGATCAGAATCACGGTCAACATTTTCGGCAAAACGATAATTACTACCAGTTACTGGTGAATATTCATAATAAGGATACTTAAAAATTATATTACTGGTTCTTTGTTTTGAATTGATCCATATGTAGGGATCCTCCATTCCTTCCAATGAAACATATGATGATATTGGTGGTGTGACACCTTCATAGACCTGATCTTCCTGTTCAACTCTAATAGGGATACCTCCCCTTACATTGACATAAAAACCAAAGGGGTCATCCTGGGCTATAGTCACATCATTCAGAGTAAAGGTCTGATTGGTATAATTATTGATGGGTACGTTGTTTAGATATATTTGACGGCCTGTTTGATTCTCTAATTCTCTGCAACTGGTTATGACATTTGCATTTAACGCGTTTACAATATTTTGGCGAATATGGGTCTTACTATCTGTAAAAAATGCATTATGGTCGATCACGTATCTGGTGGCATTGTATGCAGAATTTCTACCTGAATCTGCTGCGGCTTTTTGGATAAATCCAAAAACATTGGTAGCTGTGTTGTAAGTCACATCTCCACCTATGGCTATGGTAGAAAGCATGTTAGCTTCATTTACGATGTCACCGTAGTTTATTGCTATTACCAGTACAGGTATGAGTAATAAAACAGTCAATGGGCTGAATACGTATCCTTTATCATCCATTTTTATCCCCTCATTGCCTCCATAAATCTAACCTCACTGGGAGATTGTTAGGCATATCTCCGGTATACAAAGCCTCACTATGTAAAAGGGCAGGATCAACTGTATAACCTGAATCAATTAATGTTTGGGTAAGATTATTAATAGCATCTGTTCTGGCAGTTTCTGCATCAAGTGCATAGGATGTTGCCCATAGGTTAGCTAAAAATTCAGGATATAATATTGACACCCTGGTACCAGAGTATATTTCTGCATTACCATTGTTATCACCAGATTCCCAGTAATTAGTTGGCCCTCTGACTCTAACACGTAATCTGTAATTTCCAGGTTTAAGCGTATAATTCCCTGAAGTTCCTGAAGTAAATACTTCATAACCGTCTGCATCAAGGGCTGCAATATTTAAATAATAAGGAATGGTAGTGCTGGTTGGATAAAGGGTTCTCCAACTATATCCTTGTCTAACTTCTACTGTAATACTTCTAGTATCCACACCAGGACCTAAAAAGAGGTAGGCTTCTTTAGCACCCTCTTCAATTGTAAATCCATTTGTTAATTCTTGAGTGTAATCATTACTATTTGCTTGATAACTACGGAATGGGAAATTTCGCCATACTATAGGAAGCTGGGTATAACTTACTGTAGTGTAACAATCTACTAATCCCACAAAATCGTAATCACTACTAGGTACCTGGTCCCATATGGTGATTCGAACTTTATTGTGGCCAGCCCTTAATCTGTCTCCAACGTATATTATTCCAGGAATATTTCCGTAACCATCACTCCGGGCACTATAGTCTGTTCCATCAAAATCAAATGAACAAAAGACTGTTTGCCATCGTGTTCCATCCCACACTTCTACCATCGCATTATCAGTACCACCGTAAATGTTCATATTTACTGCGGCATCAAGTATACGGATATCACCGGTAGGTAGATCGAACTCTTGGATTACACTTACTGCAGATCCACTTTCCCCATTAACATTAGTTATAACAAAAGGAGTTCCATCATCATAATTATCCAGCTCGTTCCTGTTAGCCACAAAGGTATTCCAGTTCATAACTCTACGGTTGGTAAAGGAAGATACATTACCTGTGTGGAGATCATATATTCTTCCATATTGATCAGCATGACCGTCTCCACTTAAGTCCTGTGCAGTTGGCACAGCCAGACCTGCTGCATCAGTAAAATTAAATCTCTCATTTAAAATTCCCTTAGGAACTCTAAATGTAGTAGTATAATTTCCTATAATGGAAAACCAGGGAAGATCATAGTAATTTCTGTCCCAATAACTAATATCTCTAAAATTAACATAATAATTATTACTGCCTGGTGATAACTGTGCAGGATTAATAATTCCACGATAATTGTACATCCGGGTATTGGTTCCTGGTCTTAAATTTAAGAAAGTAAACTGGTTAGGATTTACTTGATAATTATTGCCATTAATGTATGTTCTGGCACCGTATGAAGCTAAATTGTTCTCTGCACTTGAACCTATAAGGAAATAAGCCCCGGTGATTGTTGCTCCCTGGGGGATTGAAAAGGCAATGTTTTGAGGATTGCTTCCACCACCCCAGTATGGATAGGAATAAAGCTCTCCACTTTGGCTCCATGGATAGAAATTGGTCAGCCAGTTGTGGAAGTTCCATAGGGTGGTGGTTACATTAGCTTGCTGGTCTTCAAATTCTGCTTTTTCTACTTTATACCAGGCTCTTCCCATCCATCCTTCTCTCGGACCGGATATAACTTCTACACGGGAGGCAACATCATTAGCCACAAATATGCCTTTATTATCTTCCACCGCAGGGTAATTAGAAAGTGTAAATTTATAACCTACATTAGAAGGGATTAAATAGTTAAGAGAAGAACTAATTAAATTTTCGGCTTGTGTGGTGTTTCCTGCTTGATAATAAATCGCAGCCGTATACAATGTTCCATCATATTGCATTACTCTTAGTGCATCGGCCGCTATAGTTTCTAAGTGCTGCTGATCCTGTCCCGCGAAGTTGGGAACCACGTAATAAGTCATTAAAGCGGCACTAATAACAATAAATATAGAAACGGCTAGAACCGCGTCAGTTGTAAATATTAAACCTTTATCATCCATTTAATCACCTTACCCATATAAAGAATAAGAATCTACCAACAATAGGTTTAGCATCCTCTATATTAATTTCTTCTTCTGGTGTGCCTTTAGGGACCTGAACAATATAAACATTCATTGATGATCCTGGTTGACTTGCCACATGCCTTAAAACAACACTATTATCCAATAGTGCAGTTTGGTTTTGTAAAATATTATTTGGAATTTGCTGTCTGATAAATTCTACATTCACACCAAACTGATTTTGCGCAACAACGGTTATCCCGTTAATTTCAACCCTAGCCGAGCTGATTCTATTATTATAAACTAATACATAATAATCAAAGGCATTATTATATGCTATATTTGTTTTGAAGGGGTCGGGAGGACTTGTGAAATCTCTTGGTTGTTGTGTGCCTCTAATTCCGATTCCGTCAGATACAATGTCAAATTTTGCCAGCCTTACCAGTCTTTCGATCCTTACAATATTGGCTGCTGAATTGTTGAAGGTGCCTAATGTATAATAAGGGGTGTTGTTTTGGGCGTTGGTAATATTTATGTAGTATCCATATTCAGGACCTACCAACTCCTGCATAACTGATGTGTTCATTGCACCCAGTTTCGCAGGCGATATATCATTCTCATCAGGGGCCTGTGTTCTATCATTAAATTTGGCCAATCCTATGACAGAAGGGTTTCCTGTTTGTTCCCAATTATAAGGTGTTCCGGATGTTTCAAGTAATGTGGTTACGGTATCGGCTCCCACACGCTCCAGTGAACTTTGAAAAACACCTTCCTGTGTGAGATAAAAAAAATCATCCATATTAGCAGCGGCCATACCCAGCAATATGGTAATAGGTATAAGAGCTATGAGTAAATCTAAAGAAAACACATACCCTTCTGAATCATCGCCAATTCTTCGCAAAATCTGTCCCCTCTCATAACATCACTAATATTATTGGATAGATATATATTTAACAACATTTATATAACTTTCCGTATAAATATTAGACAGTATACTATTAATAATTAAATATTGTTGGATTGAAATGGATATTAAAGCTCAAATCTCAGCAGAATATATACTTCTTGTTGGTTTTATATTGGTTATAATCTTAATTTTTGCTTCATATGTTGGAGAACAGAATGAAATAAATTCAGTTATGACTGCTGCAAAAGAAGGGACAAGTGATGCTTTAGCTGAACTATCATTTTCAGATAGAAGTTTGCAACCGGTAAGAGTAATGGATATGACTTTGACTGGAAATCAAAACAAAACTATTCAGATTAGATTATCCAGCACCTTATCCGAAGTAAACAAAAATTTTGTTAGAAATCGCAGCCTATCCTCAATTCAGCAGTTAGGTTATACCCGTGAGAACAACACAATAGTTACCGGCAGATTTAGATTTAATGTTACAATACTACCATAATTGGCTAAATTTTAAAGGATTTATAGTACTATTTTTTAAATTAATGGAAGGTTATATAAAATATTTTTTTAATTAAATGCTAATTGGATGAAGCTACCTTTTCAATTATTCTAACTGGTTTGTTACCGTTCATGCTTAATATTCCGCTTTCAATTTGAACTTTAACCCATTCATTTTCATTTACATCGATATTATTTGTTTCAACCACATAGATGTCAGGTTTAACATTGGATCGTATGTCATAATCCACTCTAACATAGGCAGTGTTTTTTCCAAGTTCAATAACCTGACCATATGTAAAGTCACGATGGTATCTTATTCTGAATATTAGATATACTACTGCCACCATAATTACTGCAAATATCAACACAGTAAATGAGGGCATCAACTGGAAGGGGAAGGCCATGGTTAAAGAGGCGCTGTTTCCGACCAGTACTAAAATGATACCAACTGCAATGTACATGAAAAAAAAGTCACGATAAGCATTGAAATCTTCAGCATACATTAATATAACCTTTTTATATAAAAGGTACCATAAAAGCACCACTAAAACAACTGCCAGAAATCCGTATAGAATTAAAGATAAAAATCTGAAGATGTAGAGTATGGAAATTACTAAAAACAAACCAGAAATTAATTGAAGTTTAAGGATGGTATTCTCTTTCTCTTTGGAACTGAACTTATCAAAAGCAGGAAAACTAATCTTTTCTGAAACCCCTTTGGAATCAGCTTCTGTTCTTGTTGTTGATTGTTTTGATTTTGAAGTGGAGGATACCTTCTCTTTTACCTTAGAAACGTCAATGTTTGATAATCTTTCTTCAATCTTAGATTCTTCTTTGATACGTGAAATATCATTTTTTACCTTATCAGTATCAATTCCACGTATATGTTGCGGGATCCGTGTTATTTCTATAATTACAGTTCCAATTAGATTGAAAAGCTTTATGATTATTTCGCCAAATTTTGCAAAGATACTCATCAGTAACCCTCAGCATTATTAAATAATTATAATGGACTATTATTACTTAATTTAATATAGTTATTATAAATATAAAAATTCACAGTTTTTCCATTTAACATAAATGCGTTACAAACATATCTCTAAGTTTAGACTGGAACCAGAGTGATACCTATGTTATTTGTGCCAACAGGCCACTGAATCGTAACTTTGTACCATTGATTATTCACTGTTGCCGTTGTATTATTAAATGTATAATAAGTGGTTGAATTAACAAATTTGGTACCATCTGAATAGGTTATATTCATACCAACATTGTTTCCACGAGCTACTAAACTAGTATCTTGGGGTATATACACATTTACAGTTCTTTTTGATCCAGGACCATTGGAATAAACCACATCAGCAGCACTGGCAATACTTTCCACTGCTGTTTTTGCATCAGAAACAGTGGAAACATCAGTACTGGCTTCTATTGAATTACCAATCAAGGGTATGGTAATAGATCCTAGAACAATCAAAATTACCAAAAGTAATAACAAATACTCAACAGATACTTGTCCTCGGCTATCCATTTTTCTCACAATCTAATTTTTTTAATTAATATGAAGAACGGTACTATCAAATTAAATCTGATGTCTATACCACATCAATCTAAATAATCTTTATCTTTAAATGTATATAAATATTGAGTAAATCAGTTTTTGAATTATAAGGACTAAATCACCTATAAAAATTGATATGATAACTCCAATTAATATTGACGGTGCAAAAGGCACTCCCTTTTTGATTGTGAATTTATTCTTTATCTTGCCTTCCTTTACCAACTCTTTCAATTCTTCGAGGTTATCCTCAGTTAAACCGGCAGCCATATTAGTTACAATAATCTTACCTGGTGGTGTTAATAAATTAGATAATTCACCCTTGGTAACAACATCTTTAATCTTCTCAAAAATCCCTTTTTTATCTACAATAATTCCATCATCAGTTTCGTAGATATTATGGGCACTAATCATTCCTTCTTCCAATTCATTTACAGTATAATCATCTTGAAGGGCCTCTTTACTGACCGTGGTTAAAAGTTTCCTTATTATTCTAACCACAGTTAGTGAAATGAGTAGAAATATTATTCCAATTATTGCCAGTTCAAAATTTTTGTAAAGGGCAAATACAGTAACTACACTAACAATAACAGCCTTTAAGCGGTCTGGTAGTTTAGATATAATAAATGAAATAAGATATAAAAGAATCAGTGTGAGAATTATTATTTGAAGGGGTAAATAAGGTGTTATAATTGATGTTATTGTAACTGCCGAGGAGATGACCATGGTTAGAACCAGGGTTTTTTTAAAATCTATCACTGGTTCGAGTAATTCTCTTAAAAGGTGGGGTTTGGTTTTAATTGATACAAATAAGATATAAATCAATAAGAAAGGTAAAATAGATAGTATGCTGTTTATCATCAAGGTAAATGGAAATGGATAATTAGCAACTAAAGGGAAGTTGATACCTAAAATATTGTAATTAACTATGGCTGGGGCAAATGGCAGAAGGGCTGCCAATCCCGTGAACAATTTTACATCGCCCCCGGCCCAGGCTCCAACTCTCCAGAATAAATAACATAAACCAAATATGATGGCGGTGTATATGAGGGTAAGTACAAAAAACCAGGGTAAACCAATAATGTAGGCATATATTCCATTTAAAACAATTCCTAACATGATCAATGGGAATGTGAATTTGTTTCTAATAACCCCTTCCTTGATATCAGAATAACTTCCATAAAAACTGCTTAAAATAGCTATAATTGCTGCAATAAAGGGAATATTCATTATCATTATTATCACTATTTGAAATAGAAATCATCACTTATAATGGAAATAATTGTAGTTATAACTCAATTTTAGAGAACTATATGGATATAAATATAATTTAGTATACCAGTAGTACTTTGTAATATTATTATGTTTGCACTGTTTTTTGTATTAATTTAAATTTTCACATACCTTTTTATTTTCATAAGCAGCTTTCAAAAATGATACAAATAGGGGATGTGCATTGTTAGGACGGGATTTGAATTCTGGATGGAATTGACAACCTATAAACCATGGATGATCTTCTAATTCTATCATTTCCACTAAAAAATTATCATAAATTCCAGATATTACTAGACCTTTATCTTTTAGAAGATCCAGGTAATCATTGTTAAATTCGAATCTATGGCGGTGGCGTTCGTTGATGCTTTTTTTATTATAAGCCTGATATGCCTTGGTATTTTCATTTAATTCACAGGGGTATGAACCTAAACGCATGGTTCCCCCCATATTTTTAATCTTCTTTTGTTCTTCCATCATATCAATTACTGGATCAGGAGTATTTTTATCAAACTCAGTACTGTTAGCATCTTCCCAGCCATGAAGACGTGCAAACTCTATTACCATGCATTGCATCCCCAGACATATTCCAAATAATGGGACCTTATTTTCAATAGAATATTTAACGGCATCAAGTTTCCCGGAGATTCCTCTCTCACCAAATCCACCAGGTATTAATAGAGAATTTAAATCCTCTATTTTATGGGTATTGATAGAGTCTTCAGCACTTAACCATTCAATATCTACTTTAACTCCAATGTGTGCTGCGGCGTGTTTTAGGGATTCACGGATACTTATGTAGGCATCTTCCAGTTCCACATATTTACCCACAATACCTACGCGTACCACAGGTTCTTCTTCCATAAGAGAATCAACAATAAGGCGCCAATCCTGCAAGTCCTGGGCTTTAGGTGGTATTTTCAATCTATTTAGAATATATTCTCCTACATTTTCCCGGTCCAGTACTAATGGAACCTCATATATTGATTTAGCGTCAGGTGCATTGATCACTGCTTTCTTTTCAACGTCACAAAAATGAGCAATCTTATTTTTGAGGGGAGTGTCTATTGGCAGTTCAGACCTGCAGATAATCATATCTGGATTAATACCAGTACTTCTAAGTTCTTTTGTACTGTGCTGGGTTGGTTTAGTTTTAAATTCTCCTGCAGCTTTCAAGTATGGGACATAGGTTACGTGGACAAACATTACATTGTCATGACCCTCTTCGTTACGAAGCTGCCTTAAAGCCTCCAGGAAGGGCTGGCTTTCAATGTCCCCTACAGTTCCACCTACTTCAACCAAAACCACTTCTGCATGACTATTATCAGCATTTTCTCTTATCATGGATTTTATTTCATTGGTTATGTGGGGGATAATCTGAACACATGATCCTAAATATTTTCCTTCCCTTTCTTTTTCAATAACAGAAGAATAAACCTTTCCTGTGGTGATATTACATTCACCAGAAAGGTCAACATCTAAAAATCTTTCATAATGACCCAAGTCAAGATCTGTTTCCATTCCATCATCAGTTACAAATACTTCTCCGTGCTGGTAAGGATTTAAGGTTCCAGAGTCCCAGTTAAGGTAAGGATCAATTTTTATGGCAGTTACAGCAATACCATATGATCTTAGTATTCTACCAATGGATGCTGCGGTTATTCCTTTACCAATTGAACTTACAACCCCTCCAGTTACAATAATATACTTTGACAGCCGAACACTCTCCTTAAACTATTTTTATTATCACTTAATATTAAATGTAGAACTTGTGGTATAATGAACTATGATTAATCCACTATTACTAATTTATAAATTAGATTCTCTTTTGATTTTTCTAATTTATAGTAATTCTTTAGATTTTTATCTTATAATATTATATTATACTAATTATCAGATGACCATTTATAGGAATTGTTTCTTTTCGGAATTTGAATAATTAATAAATGTACTAATAAATTCATGACCCGGTTTAATATCCAAGTAACCTCCCTTGGCTGAAAATTCATCGTAAAATTTGACTTCATCTGCATTATTCTGAGTTGAGAGCATTGCATATGGAACTGGATCGGAAGTATGAGTTTTAATTTTTATAGGAGTGGCATGATCTGGTAATATTGATATAGCATGTTCACCAAACTGGGGAAGCTCATCTAAAAGTTTTCCAACTATTTTTGAATCAATATTTTCTATGGCTTTTATTTTTTCTCCAATGTCTCCAGCGTGCCCAGCTTCATCAGGGGCTTCTACATGTATAAAAATGATATCGTTACGCTTTAAAGAGTCCAGTGCATATTCAGCTTTAGCCTTGTAATCAGTATCAAAATAACCCGTGGCACCCGGAACTTTTACATTTTCAAGACCCAGATACATTCCAATACCTTTAATTAAATCCACACCAGTGATTGTAGCTCCTTGTAGGCCGTATTTAGATTTAAAGGGGTCCATCAATGGTTTTGATCCTTGACCCCATAACCATATCATATTTGCTGGTTTTTTCCCATTTTTAACTCTTAATTGATTAACAGGATGTTTTTCCAGAACTGATCTAGATTCTAACATTATATTATTTAATTCTTGGGCTATTTCATTATCAAATGGTTGAATGAGATTATTTTTTATACCTTCACCAACCACATCATGTGGGGGTATTGATTTTAGTTTGCTTGATTCTTTATTTTTATATAAAAAAAGATTTCTATAACTTATTCCAGTATAAAAGGTTCCATTATCCTTAAATATACGGTTTAGGGTTTCAATTATCTGGTCTGCCTCAGGGGTAGTGATGTGGTCTGCATTGAAATCAGCAAGCAATCCATTTTCTTCAGTTATTAGGTTGCAACGAAATGCAACATCGTTATTTTCTAGCTCAATACCTATGCTGGCGGCTTCAAGGGGACCACGACCAGTGTAACACTTTTCAGGATTGTAACCCATTATTGCTAAATTTGCTACATCAGAGCCAGGTTCCATGTGGGGAGGGATGGTTCTTAAAAATCCGTTAACTCCTTTAGCTGCAACATGGTCCATGTTAGGAATATTAGCTGATTGGAGAGGAGTTTTATTATTTAGTTCTTCCAGCGGATAATCAGCCATACCATCCCCAATAACAACTACATATTTCATTTTTATTCTCCAATTAAACATTATAAATTTTAATAGTTCTAATATTTTAAAAAAGGTTTTTAAATTTAATTTGAGAGTTTTTAATCCACTATTCTAGTTATAATGGATTAGTTTATCTCTGGGATTTCCAGACACTGATAAGATCGCTTAAAATTGCTGATGCAGTTTCAATTGATCCGGCCCCTCTTCCTACGACAGTAACATCTTCGGCCAGGTCAGTATTTAAAGTAGCCACGTTCATGGTTCCGTCCACAGAGAATGGTGATCCACTTTTAACCAGTCTTGGAGAAACTTCCAGAGCATTATCTGATGCTTCAGCTACCAATTTGATCAAATAACCCTCTTTTTTGGCTAACAATATAGATTCTGAATTAATTTTAGATATTCCGCTTAAATCTACATCTTTTAAACTCACGTCCATGTTCATTATGGAGTTGGCAATAATAACAATTTTACAGGCAGCATCTAAACCTTCCACATCCTGGGTGGGATCAGTCTCAGCTATACCCATCTCCTGAGCTTCTTTTAAGGTTTGTTCATAGGCTGAACCTTCTTTAGCCATTCTAGACAAAATATAATTGGTGGTTCCATTTAAAATTCCATATATTGAGTCGAAATTACACCCAGCTAGGGTTGTATGGGCAAAGTTAATGATAGGCATGGCACCGCCCACGGATGCTTCATATTTGAATGATACATTATTGGAACTTGCAGCTTCAATTAACTCTTGAAAATTCAGTGCAAGGGGTCCCTTATTGGATGTAATCACATTTTTTCCGTCATTAAATGCCTTCAACATGTGGGATCTGGCTGGTTCACCATCATCTATATTGGTGGGAGTCACCTCAACCAGACAATCATAGTCAACTTTTTCTAAAAAATCTAATCCAGTTAAATTATTTACCCCATATTCTGGATAATTAGCTACTTTTCCTTCCTTTTCCTTAACTTCCAAAACTAGGTCAGGGTCCAGTCCTTCGGGGGATATTGCAGCACCTGATGAATCACTTACTCCTGTGATTTTAAGATCTAAATCGTATTGCTCTTTTAATTCATCCTTTTTCATGGATATTACTCTGGCAACTCCTTTACCTACTGCACCAAATCCCATTATACATATATTCATTTAATTCCTCCAAAACAGAAAAAATAGGAATGATCATTGATTAAATTTCATTTATAACTAAAAAGTTTTTTAATTCCCCTATTTCCTTAATTTTATTCAAAACATCTCTTTTCATGCCGAAATCTGCCTCAAGAATTATTTTAACTGCAGATTCTTTAGGGTGTTCGGCCATTTTTAAATCCAGATCGGCGACCAATACGCCGTTTAAATTATTTAAACGTTCCACTGTATCTTTAATATCATTTTCAACAATTTTTCCAATGAGGATTGTGCGTATTTTTTCTTTCTGGAGAACTCCGTCAATTTCAACAATATTTATACCCCTCTCCTTTAAGGAGTTTAAAACTGCATCAAGAGTCTCTTTATCTCCTTCAATAGTCACCTGAACAGTTACCATTCCTTTCTCAGTTTTAATGTCTCTTTGATGGATAATAGTTACAATATTTGCTCCAGCAGCACCGATAGGTTCCATTACATCTAATAACTGTCCTGGAACATCTAAAAGTTCTAAAACGAGGTTTATTCTCATTTTACCCACTTTCCTTTTTCTGCTATTAGGTTACCATCTTCGTCAATCTGAGCATTTCGTAAGATCTTTTCAGGATTTTTATCTTCTGCACGGTCTTCTCGTGTGAGGTTAACATTATCTACCATATAATGAGTTTCTTCTAGTTCCGGGATATTTTCCAGAGCTTTTGAAAATTTTTCAAGTATTTTTTCTGCTTCTTTTTCAATTTTCAGACTTATCCCTCCACCAATATTTAATAAGTTTGTAAATATTACATTCAATAATCGGATTAAATATGAAATTTACCAGTACTGTATATAATCAGGGTAGAATATCTAGTTTATAGTTTTTAATGATTGGTTAATAAATCTATTTTTTTCTACATAAATTAAAAATATATAATTCTCTAAGTTAATTACCAGAGTTGTACAACTTTTATCATTTAATTGTCAGATTTTTGTATTTTTCTTTAAGATAATTGGAATAATCTTTTTTCTTTAAAACCTTTTTTACAAGAATTTTATGTATTCCAGAGCCGTACTGAGCTGCCTTTTTTGGTCTATTTACTATTAATGGGGGAACCCCTACCTCTGCAGCAACTTGTCGTAAAATACATTTTCTAAGCTTATCATTTTCATCTTTTATCTTATATTTCATAGGTATATCCATGGCTATATTAATAATATCCTTATCCAGGTAGGGAACCCTCAACTCCACACTATTGGCCATGCAGGCTGCATCATCCCGCTGCAGGTTGACATGATACAAATTTAAAACATCTCCCAGGAGATCATTTTGGGCTTTTTCACCTTTTTCATGATAATAACTTAAGTAACGATGGTACCCTCCAAATAGTTCATCAGCCCCCTGACCAGAAAGCATAACCTTCAAACCATTAGCATGAGCCATTTTTGAAGCAAGATAAGCAGTCATTCCCACGCCTATTTTCATGACGTTGAACTCTTCAATTGCATCTAACACATAAGGTAAATTTTTCTCAACTACTTCCTCATCAATAAACTGATAGTCTAAGGGCAAATCTAGTAATTTGGCTGCTTTTTTTGAAAATTTCAGATCAATTGAATCTTCATGACCTACACTGTACAGACAAGGCTTAATTCCAATATCAACTGCAATTTTAGCAAGTAGTGTACTATCTACTCCGCCGGAAAAGATGATACCTACCTCGTCCACGCCCCTTATTCTTTTTTTCACGGATTCTATTAAATTTTCCTTTAAAATGTATTTAACTGTATTTATATAGGAATTAGGTGAGGATGATTCTTTAATAGGGGTTTTTTTATTTTTTGAAATCCAGTTTTCCAATCCAAAATCTAAATCAATTAATTCTTGGTTGCATAATAATTTTTCAGGTGCTAATGTTTTTACATCTTTTATTCCAATATTCCATAAAGCTTTTCGCTCTGATGCAAATCCAAAAATGTTACTAACTGAGTTTTCACCATAGTATAATGGTTTTACTCCCACTGGATCTCGGGATAGTACCAGATCTTTACCATCATAAACTGCAAATGCATAGTCACCATCTAACAGTTTAATTGATTTTTTGACAGCTTCAACTAATGAACCGGAATTAAACTTTCTTATAAGATTTAATATGACTTCACAGTCAGAATCAGTAATAAAATCGGTTTTTAACTCTTTTTTAAGTTCTCGATAATTGTATATTTCACCGTTACACACTAAAACAAAATTGTCCCGTTTAATGGGTTGTAAACCTTCTCCTCCTACTATGGAAAGTAGGTTGTGGCCCATTCCAAATGATCCGCGTGGAACTTTTAAATCCTCGAGGTTACCATAAAATACGGAGTTATCCATAAAAACTCCTGAACCATCAGGTCCACGATGCTTTAAGGATAGGAGCATTTGATAAAATTGTTTGCTTATTTCCTCTCCCCTTAATCCAACAATTGCGCACATTTTTAATTATTCCTTTAATCAATCAAGATTATTTTCTTCTTATGTCTCATTCTGGTTTAAATTTATATTGGAATTAGTGTTAATTAAAATATTCCATCAGATTCATCAGTTTTGAAACTGAATGATAGTAAAATTAGAAAAACGCTTTTTTTAAAGTTAAAAACTTCTTTTAAGTAAAATTAACATACAAAATAAAATAATTAATTAATAATTAATATTCAAGATTTTGAGGATCTTCTGATTAGAACTTAATTAATCCACCTTTGTTCCTGCTTCTGGACCGGGTTCTACACTGTATATTTCTTCTACTTTAAATACAATAGCTGCTTTAGGATTTAATTTGGTCATAACACTTTGTGCCCAGTCTACAGCTTCTTCAAAGTATTTTCCGGATTCAAATATTTGTACGCTACCCTTAAATTGGTAAGGGCATTTCCTAATATCTCCCAGTACAAAAGATGCTTTTGGATTTTTTTCTAAGTTTTTATGGGTTTTATTCATGTAATTATCAACAATCAATACAGTTTCATTATCCATTGGTCTTGCAAATCCAATTGGGACCACATTAGGCACATTTTCATCATTTGATGTGGCCAAAAATATCAGTTTATCCTTTTCAATAGCGTCCATCATCGCTTCATTCATTACCATACAAAACACCACTTTAATAATAACAATTCCAGAATATATATAATTTGCGTTGTGGAAATTTATTTTTGTATTAACATTTCTTCAGAGTAAATTTTCCTGGTTTAAATAGGTAGAATTTATTTATCCTCGATTATTATGTCTATTTCAGCCAGTTTGGATCTAATTTCATCAGAAAGTTCCCATTCTTTTTTGGAGCGTAATCTTTCCCGAATATTAGTTATAAGTTCCAGTAACTCACTGGTTTTCTCATCTCCTTTTTTAATCATTTGAAATTTAAAGCCTAATATCTCTCCTAACTCCGTAATCAAATCTTTAATTTTAATCAACACATTTTTTGAGAGTTTTTGAGTATTCATATCCCTATTAACATCTCTTATCAAATTTAAGATAATTGATAATGCCAGTGGTGTGTTAAAATCATTGTTCATGGCATTTATAAATTCATTCCTAGTTGATTCTAATTTTTCAATATAATAACTGTCTTTTTCATTGGTCTCAGGAAGGAGATTATCCTGCAATTCCTCAATATTTTTGATGAACTTTCTTATCTTTTTAATATTTTTACTGGCCTGTTCCAGTGATCTATGAGAAAAGTCGATGGGACTTCTATAGTGGGTAGATATTACAAATAATCGGAATATTTCTGGTTCGTAGTCTTTTAATAATTCTTTTATTGTGATAAAATTGCCCAGGGACTTGGACATCTTTTCTCCTTCCACATTTAAAAATCCGGTGTGCATCCAGTAGTTTACCATTGGTTTTTCTCCGGATGATGCTTCCATCTGGGCTATTTCTGCTTCGTGATGGGGAAATATAAGATCTAATCCTCCGCCATGTATGTCATACCTATTTCCGAAGTATTCCTCTGTGATAGCTGTATCTTCAATATGCCATCCTGGTCTTCCAGTGCCCCATGGTGAATTCCACAGAGGCAAATCTTTTCTTTTTTTCCACAGTGCAAAATCTCCTGGATTTCTCTTGGTGGAGTCTGGACTGATGCGGTGATAATTTAAATCTTCAATATTTCGCTTGGAAAGTTTCCCAAAATCTTCAAATTTAGTTTCATCAAAATAAACACCAGTAGATGTTTCATATGCAAAACCCTTTTTAAGCAGGGTGGTTATCTGTCTGATTATTTCTGGTAGGTGTTCAGTTGCCCGGGCATATAAATTCACATTTTCAACACCCAACATCTTCATATCTTGGAGATATAATTTTTCATATTTCCGGGCAAGGTCCAATGGATTTACTCCCAATTCCTGGCTTCTTTTAATAATTTTATCATCAATATCCGTAATGTTTTGAAGATAAAATACACTATATCCTCTGTATTTAAGATAGCGGGCCACGACATCAAATGCTATATAAGTACGGGCGTGTCCAATATGTGAATCATCATATACTGTTGGCCCGCATACGAATATATTAACCCGATTATGTTTCAGGGGAATAAATTTTTCCTTTTTCTTACTCATTGTATTGTATATTTTTATCAAGGGCATACACCGGAGTCGTGTTAATTTAATCAAAATTAATAGTTGATAGAATAAGAATTAAAGGCCGAGATTGGGATTTGAACCCAAGTATCATGGTCTGCAGCCACGCACCTCGCCTCTCGGTCACCTCGGCACTAATATTTTTTATTATTGATTAAAATATTAAAAATTTAAAATAATCACTATTTACGAGCCCGGGCTACTTTCCTAGCAATTACCAGTTCTCCAATAGCAATTAAACCAACAAAGAATTTTTCAAGACCTCCAGTTGCCCAGATTGCTTCACCAAATGTGGAATTACGGATCCTTTCTTCATACTCCTCTGGTTTAATTCTTTTACCAGTTCTTCTGCGGGTCATGATTGCTGATGCTTCCATCAGTTCGTCCCAGCTAACCCCTTTAAGTTCCTCATTCATTGCTTCGAAGATCTTGTATACTTTTATCTCATATAATTTTGAGAGAGTTTCAACAATGTCAAAGCTTCTAACTACTCCTACAACTACTCCTTCCTCATTTAAAACAGGAATACTGACCACTTTATGTTTTGATGTTTCTAGAACAGCCAGACGGGCTGGATCGTTTTCCTGAACGTGTACAATATCCTCTGTAGTATGCATAATGTCTTGCACTGACTTTAAACCTTCTCTAAATCCACGGGTAACATCAAGTGATGTTATCCATCCAATTAATCTCCTTTTTTCATCAACAACAGGAGTTGTAAACTTTTTATGTTCCTCCATCTTTATTGATGCCTCTGTTAAATCCTGATCCATACTTACAGTTACAAATTCCTTATCCATTATTTCCTTAACTTTCATGGGGCAACCTCTCAAGTTTTAATGCACTAACCGGACATTTTGTAGAACAAATTTCGCATAAAATACATTTATCTTCTGATAAAATAATTTCACCATCTTCAAGTTTGATAGCATCAACCGGGCAGCTTTCCTCGCACATTTGACATTCCACACAAGCATCCTGGTCAATTTCCAATTTTTTAGTGGGGATAACTGGCCCTAATTCCCTTTCAAGATCTATGGCAGATTCATCACATACATTGGCACAGGCACCACAACCGATACATAACTCTTTATCAATCGACGCAGTTTCACCCTCAGCCTGGGTTATGGCTCCGGTAGGACAGAATTTTACACAGGTACCGCAGGAGTTACATTTATCAGGGTTAACTTCAATTTCTTTCATTTTAAGTAGGCGGTGTGGTACTTCAACTTCTTTAAGTTCATAAGTTACATCATCGTTAACATGGGCCGTGCTTTTTATAACATTAATACACTTTACTGGGCAGGTCTGGGCGCAAATTTCGCAGTTAACACAATTTTCCAAAATTTTTGCAGGTCTAGTTGATTTAGCATCAGATATAGCATCTACTGGACACTCCTGGGCACATAAGTTGCAGCTTACACACTCGGGAGATATGGTCATGACTTTCCTTTCAACGCTGCACTCTTCTATTTCTGGTTCAAAATCTTTAATATTTTCCTTCAAATCAATAGATTTTAAAGCAACCTCTTTTTTAAGTGAATCTAAATCCTTTTTAAATGTTATATCCATCCTTACACCTTATCCCTTAATCTTCATTAATTATTTGTTTGATAACCATATTATCATATCAAATTCCTTCAATTATCATATTATAATATTAAATTCTTTCAATTAATTTAATTCTTTTTTAATTTCCTTTAATTCTTTTTGTCCAGGCAGTCCTTTGGTGGAACCGTACCTTTTAATGCAAAGTGATGCCACATAATTTCCTGTAATACCTGCTTTTTCTATATTTTTTCCAGTTAAATAACTGTATATGAATCCTGCATTAAATGCGTCACCTGCACCGGTGGTATCAATAGACTTAACCTTAAAAGATTCAATTAAATATTCTTCTTCATTATGGCAGATGTAACATCCTGTCTCACCAAGTTTAACAATAACCAGATCTATTCCATAATCCATTAAAAACTTGGCACTCTGTTGATATGATTTGTATTTTTTACCAATTAAATGTTTTAACTCGCCCTGATTTATGAGAAGTATATTTGTTCTCTCTAAAATATTGCCAATACCTTCAACACCTTTCTCCACGTATATTCGTCCTGGATCAAAGCTCACCATAGTTTTAGTACTAATTTCATTTACTAATTCTTTTTGAGCCTCAATAGATTTTCCAACAAATGATGTGAGGTGTATTAGTCTGGAATCTTCCACATATTTCAGGTCCAGTTCACTAAAAATGATCTGATCATTAACTCCAGAATCCACATATAAAGCCCTTTCTCCCTTTTGGTCTACAAATCCCAGAACTTTACCACTCCTACCTTCTGGGCTGATTATTATACCATGAGTATCAACACCTTCTTTTTGTAGATTATTATAGAGCAGTTCACCTTCCAAGTCAGTGTTGATTTTTCCTATAAATCCAGTTTTAAGTCCTAATCTGGATAATCCAATAATGGTATTTGCTGCAGAACCGCCACAGGATTCAGTTGAATCAGTAATATAACTTTCCTCGTCTTCACAGGCTATATGGTTCACATTGAAAAGTTTGTCCACATTCAACGCTCCAAAACCTACAACATCAAATTTTTTCATTTAAATTGCCCTATTTTTAATAAATATTTGTTATAATCTTTGTAAAGGAATTTTTAATTTCTTAATCCATTAAATCTTTCAAATGAATTTGATAATCTCCTAACTGGCCCTGATAGTTCCCTGCTGAAACCATTAAAACACCATCAACATTTTTTAGAGCCTTCATTCCATTTTTCATAGCTTTTTTTACAGTATCTAAATTTGTACCATTAATAACAATTTCAGGGATATAATTCACGTTATCAGGAACTTTGGAATCTTTTAGCACGTTTTTTAGGGATGGACAGTAAGGGTGATTGGTGGTAGGACCAATCCATGGATAATTAGTCTCGGGTTTAGAGGCAGCAGAACATATATCAAAGGGAGTGATTACGCCACTCACATCTTTTATTGCGTTTAATGCCTTTTTACCCCCATCCATAACTGCTTCCTTGCTACTGCACATGTACCATAAATTGGCGCCCATAATACCCCCTGAATAACCGATTTTTCGTTCAATCTTAAAATCGGGAATGGCTATTGGAACAATAATCATATCCCTTTGGTATAGCTTTTCTTCCCATTCATATCCATCACCACAGTGCCCCACATTTTTCATGGTATCAATATATCCTTCTGGTTTTATGGATGCATCAAATACAGAGGTAAATGGTTTAACCAGTATGTCCTGCCTTATACGGTATGAAAGTTCCACTTCGAACTTTTCCACATCAGGAGTCCCATACCAGAACTGCAAAATAGCACCTAAACGGCCATCAGGAGTTTCATTTTTTGATAGCCACGATTCAACACCGCCTTCGACCCTTCCAATCACGGTTCCAGGGGTAGACGTGGCATCATAGGCAGCTCTTTCCAATATGTCAGAATCATCAGCAGTTACTATAACTCGGGTAAATATTCCGTCGAAAGCCTCACAAAAAGTATCTTCAACTTCCATATTATCCAAGTCCTCCTATTGCTTCGCCTCTAACTTTCTTTCTAAATTTTATACTTTTTTTAGTTAATTCATCCCGGTTTTCGTCAGTTATAATTGAAGTTAAAGGTTTATCTACTTTTTCCATTTTTTCCAGTAATTCCAGGTTTAATCTAAAATTTTCAAGGGCTCTTTCAGGATTTTCACTGTAAGCTTTAATAAATTCAATTAAATAATTTCTTCCAAATCTGTTAAATATATCGGCCATAACCGAGGTTATAACAGTATTGTTGGATATCACGGCAATTTCAGCTTCTCTTAATGCAAATTCATTACCATTAAATGAAACTGCAATTCCATGGTTCTCTCTGGCAAATTGCAGAGGTTGCACATCAGTAATGCTATCGCCTACATACATAACTTGGGAGGGATTTAACTGATTTTTTAGTAATATATCCTCAACGGCCTTCTTTTTCCCTTCTCCACCAACTGTTTTTACGCTAGGGATTATTTCACCTATTTCCATTTTAGGAATTTTCCTCCAGAATATTTCATCCAGATTTTCAGTTCCAGGATTGTTCATAATCCGTTGCCTAAAATTTTTAAGTGCTTTTTCTTCTTCTGAATTTAATGGAAAGCTGTCCAGATCCAGGTGGGTGGAATAGGTGTTTTCAAAGGGAAACTCAGTTAGATCACAAAGTGCCTCAATATACTGTTTGTAACTGGTGCTTACAATAAAAGAAGGCATGATTTTTGAAACGAATTTCAGTGTTTGCTTAGCATGGGGAATTAAAAGCACATTATTTTTAGAAAATTCTATGATCTTCTTATTTGACAAACCATAAGCTTTCAAGAAGGGTACAATCAGTTTTAAGGTATCCCCTGCATTATAACCTGGTTTTTTTATTTCATCTGCTAGTATATCATCATATCTACTTATTATGGAGAAAAATTTTTCACCGTCTTCAATAAATTTTCCAGCAAGTTCAAATGCATTATCATTTACGGATATGGGACCTTCACAATCGGTGATAAAAACTCTTTTATCCACTATTTTTCCACTCCATAAAATAATTAATATCTAACTTTTTTTATGTTAAATGTTAATGGCTGAATTTTATTATAAATTAAGTTTAGATGAACATTTTAATTTTAACTGTGAGGATTTAAATTTCAGTAAAAATTAAAATAATTCTTGAGATTCCCTGAAACTTGTTTTTAATGTTTTAGGAAATATATTATCAATTAAATCCTCATTAATCTTCATTTAATTTTATTTTTATAGCATTAACTGGACATATTGATTCACATTCTCCACATACAATACATTTATTAGAATCGACTATTATTTTATCGTTTTCTAATGTTAGAGCATTTACTGGACATTTATTTACACATATACCGCATGATTGGCAGGTTTCAGCGTCATATGCCACGCTACCCATTCTTGGTTCATGGAGTTTTTTTCTTATAAATAATATGTTCCCATTACTGGTTTTGAAGTATTCTTCCTTGAGAGATATGGCATCAACTGGGCAGGTTTCCACGCATTTTCCGCAGTATACACATTCGTTACCAATGTGTACTGGAGATGGCATTTCCAGTTCAATACATTCTACTGGACATTCTCCTATACATTTACTACAGCCAATACATTCATCTTCCAGAACTGCTATTTCTCTTTTAGGGGAAGTTCTTTCAATAATTTCTCCAATATCATCAATTTCAAGTTCCCGATCAACAAAAGTTTTTAATTCATCCTTTATTCTATTGGTTACATCAATTTCAAATTCTTCTTCCGTACGGTTGAAACTGATATCTCTGGCAATTTTATTTAGAATATTATTAATTTTTTTTGCGTCATTGGCAAGTTTGTTGGCATCCTTTTCCAGGATTTCAGAGACAATTTCCATGGTTTTTAGTTTACTGAAATTTTCGTATGCTCTTTTCCGTGACGAGTATTTTATGGCAGCAGACGGACACACATCCATACATTCCTCGCACCGGGCACAGTAAGAAGGATCAATGTAGGGTAATTTGCTTACCTTTCCTATATTTATTGCTCCGCGAGATGGACAAACTCTGGTGCAGGTCATACATCCAATACAATCTTTTTGATCCACTACTACAGCCTTTCCACCAACAACTGATCGAGGCAATATTTCACCATATTTAATGGCTTCAGTGGGACATACCCTGGCACAGTATCCACAACGGACACATTTGTCCTCGTCAATGACACTGTGGGCTTCTTCATGACCAGAGGATATTAGTTGGATAGCACCAGTCCGGCAGGCGTTTACACATGCTCCACATCGCCGGCACAGTTTAGGATTAATGTTAGGAACATTTTCTCTTATTGGTTCTGCTAAAGTTGTTTCCATTTTTATAGCATCATAAGGGCAGGCTTCACGACATAAAACACATCCAAAACATTTATCATCAATTTCAATGTCTTTGTTGGGTGGTATTTCGTGTACAGCATCTACTGGACATGATTTAAGACATGGTCTGTCTTTACATATTTCACATTTGCTGCGATCTATTTCATAGACCACTTCCACGTCCCTTAAAGGTTTATGTAACTTTTTGCTTTTAACAGTAATTTTATCAACCCCTGATGGGTAGTTGTGCAGGTTTTAAAGTGATTAAAATTTCTTCTGCGCCGGTTTCGGATGTGTCTAATAAGAATTTTGCCACATAATAACCAGCTACACCAAATGGACAGGTCTGGTAACAGGTACTGCATCTTATACATTTTTTAGTGTCCCGCTCCACAACGTCCTTTTCTCGATTATATTTAATGGCTCCAGTGGGACATTCATCAACACATAACCGGCAATGTTTACATTTATCATCATCCCAGGTTATGATTCTCATCTTCAATCTATCTGTTATCTTTTCGATTGTCTCCATGATCAGATCATCGTCTGGTATAATCTGTCGTGATTTTTCCAGTATTTCGTCTAGCGGCACTTCGATCTTGAACAATTTTTCAGGTGCCAACTTGGTTATTGTTTCTCTTTCAGATTCAATACGTTCTTCTAAGGTATTAACCGTTAAATTGATGATCTCTTTTTGTTCCTCAATATTGGTGATGGAAATGTCTTTTAAAGCTCCTTTAACAGGACATACTTTTTCACATTCTCCACAGGAAATGCACTTGGCCTGATCAATTTCCATTTTATTATCTACTTCACTAATACAATCAACTGGACATGTTTTTTGGCATTTTTTGCACCGGATACACAGGTAATCATCTATAATATAGCTTTTAGCCACTGGTAAAATTGTAAATTCTTCTCTTATAAGATGATTCTCTCCGCAGGTCAGGGCTTTAGGTTCAGTGGGACAGACTTCTGCACAGAAACCACATCTAATACATCCTCTTGTGTTAATTACGGGATATGCTGATCCTTCTTCTTCGGCAGTATCCTCAGATCTAACCAGTTTGATTGCTGCAGGCGCAGGACATGCTGCTGTACATGCACCGCATGATATACAATACTCTGGAAAGACTTGAGGAAAGTCCCTGAATCTATCAGGTGTTTCCACTATTTCAGGGTCGGTCGCTGCTCCTGCAAATTTTTCAGCCCAGGATTTTCTTGCAAATTCATATAAATACCATATTACTGAAGACATAATACACCATCTTACAATTTCATTTTATTATTAAGTTTAATTTAATTCCGTTTAGATTATCATGGTTTATTTTATTTAATATTGTGAATTCCGTCAAAACTTCTTTTTTTGCCTGATTTATCCAGGATAACCACTCTTTCTGCACATGCAATACATGGATCAACACTGGCATAGGTAGCAACAGCATCTGCAACAGTAGCCACATCTTTAAGCATATACTTAGCACAGGCATCAATATTCATTATGCTGGGTGTTCTTATAGAGACGTTTCTAATAAGATTTCCATTGGTTTCAATCATATAGGTCACTTCTCCTCGAGGAGCTTCATTTCTCCATTCACCATAACCCGCAGGAATATCGATTTTTTTTCTAATTTCACCAGGGGGAATATTATCAATAACTTCTTTAATTAGTTTTATAGATTCTGAAACTTCATCAAAACGATTCATAGTTCGGGCAAAGTTATCTCCTTCCTTTCTCCATACGGTGTGGAAATCAAGGTGGTCGTGATAAGTGGGATGATCAATTCTCCAATCATGACTGATTCCGGAAGCTCTTCCGATAGGACCTACTGCCCTGGCCTTAATGCAATCTTCACGGGACATTTTACCTACGTCATGGGATCTAAGTCCCACTAGTGGCCCCTGTTCAAACATTTCCACGTATTTATCATATCCAGATTCTAACTCAGTAATGATTTCTTTGATCTGGTTTAGGTGAACTTCCTTAGCATCCATTCTTACTCCACCAACTACATTCCAACCCATGTTTACCCGGTTACCAGTAAGCAATTCTATGGCATCCATTATAGGTTCTCTCAGGGCCAGCATGTACATGAAAAGAGTTTCATGTTCTAATGCTTTGAAATAGGTTGAATTAGCAATGAAGTGGCTTTGAATCCTGTCCAGTTCATTGGTAAGTACTCTAAGATATTGTGCTCTTAGGGGAGCCTGTTCTCCTGCAATCAATTCAAATGTTTCAGCAAATGTTTGGGTGTGTATATATGAACATATTCCACAAACTCTTTCTGATAAGTATATGGCTTTTTGCCAGGTTTTTCCCTTCATTATACGTTCAATACCTCGATGAACGTAGCCGTAATCAATTTCTGCACTTAAAACTTTTTCTCCTTGTGTTTTAAGTTTTAATCGTAATGGTTCTTTTAAACCAGGGTGTATTGGTCCGATTGGCAGTATCATTCTTTCTGCCTCCCTTTTGCTGCTATTGCGTCGGGTCCTACAGCTAAAATAGCAGCCAAGATCTCTGAAGGTCTAGGCGGGCACCCTGAAACCTCTGCATCCACTGGTATAAAGTCGGATACAGGGGCATAAACACTGGAACCTTCCTGGTTAAATACATCTCCAGTCAAAGGACAGTTTCCCAGTGCCACAACTATTTTAGGTTGAGGAGCTTTATTATAAATTCTTATCAATTTGTCTTTCCATTGTTCGGTTACCGCCCCGGTAATTAAGATTACATCTGCTTCACGGGGGTTGTTATGAACGTAAATTCCATACTGTTCCAGATCATAACGAGGCGATAGGAGGGCGACCACTTCTATATCGCAGCCGTTACATCCTCCAGTGTTTATAAGGCAAACATGAATTGAACTTTTCCTTACAACATCTTTAAGTGAATCTAACATTTCTTTACCTCATCAAGTATTCTAATAATTCTTTTCTACCATCTTCTATGGCTTTTTGGTAAGATTTACCATTTAAAATTTCTTTGGCAATATCATTTTTTATCTGGTCTGATTCCTCAGTTGATATTACTCCCATAATATCGGAAAGCCAGCATAATCTTAAATCGGCATGAATTTTTTCTTTAAGGCAGATGGATTGAGATTGTTCAAATCTAGCATGTAGTGCCTCTAAGCTGGACATATCCATCCTTTTCATGAGTATTTCCTCTAATTGCTCTGGTTCGATTTCGAATTCCTTAGCAAAGGGAATAACTACATCATCATGCCATTTATAACTTCTTATAATCCTCTCTTTCATTACTCTGAGTAATAATTCATCTTTATCAATTTTATCAGATTTCATAGGAGCACCGTCCTCATTATCCATATTAATACAGATATGATAAATCCAGTAAGGGTTTCATATCTTCCATATCCTGGTCTCATACCCAGTACCAGAGCCACTAAGAATAAACCTATAGTTATGGAGATGTATGACGGAATTAATGTTACAAGTGGGCTGTTTAAAAATAAAAACCAACCAATTATCGATAAAATTACGGCAATTACATCAAATTTCTCACTTACAAATGGTAACTTGTACTTTTTATAGCTGAATAGCAGGCCCACTATGGAACCTAATACAAATGATAGTATGTAAACTAAATAAATCGTTTGATCCATTAAATCACCGATTAAATATATTTTTTATTTTTAATAACATTCAATCACCTTTATAACAATTAACAGGGCTTATTCACCGTTTATTTAAATATTAAAATATATTTATGCTGGTTTGTAAAGTATTATGAATGAAAATATGATCATCGCCAGTATAATTATCATGGCCCATTTTTCCAGGTTTTCTGAGAGTTTAATTGAACCTTCTCGATATAGGGTTCCAATTAAGAGGGTTAATAAAAAACCGGCTATGGTCACTGGAATTACTATAAACCACTGCAGCAATCCTGCAAGTCCACTTACAAGTATTACACCTGCAGCTACCAGGGCCATCATAAATATTGTGTCTTTTTCTTCTTCCATTTCTAATTCTCCAGTTTAATATTCCTTTTTGATATTTTCATTCTACTCATTTTATTATATTAACATTAAAATTATTGAACCAACTATTCCAATAAAGGCAAAGGTAACCTGCATCATTATGGAATGATTAGGGTTTAAAATTGGGGTGGTAGCATTAATAAAGGCCACAACTGTACTTATCGCAACCATACCTATTAAATAACCTATTGGACCTAAACCACCAATAAATACTGTTAAAAATACCCAGAGGAGCATGTACCATGCAATAGATTCTGATATCATAAGGTACCCTCTTAATACTCCAAAGTGCTCTGTTTCGTATCCAGATATAATGTCTTTTCCTTTGGTGATAGCAAAAGGGGAGTAAGGTGCCTTTGATAGAATCAGCACAAAGAACATGGCCGCAGCCAGTGGAATAGCATATATTAAGGGGCCGTTAAGGGTTTGGTAGTTAACAATGTCACCTATAACCATTGTTCCAGTTTTAAGGTAAATTATAATTAGAACTGCAAATAACGGTACCTCGGCAGCTGCAGAGAAAACTGCTCTAACACAGCTTAACTTACCATAAGGAGATCCTGATGATGAACCAGCATTGTGTTCCACAATTTTGTGCAGAGCATATATGGCAAATATTAAGAGCAGTGATCCTTCAAGAACCGGGCCTACAATAACAGCGCTGACCCATATAGCACATAACATACTGGCAATAGCAACATAGAAAGGCATTGCAGCTGTTTTTGGGAATGTAGACTCTTTAATATAAAATTTGAGTGTGTGAAGTAAATGCTGAATTATGGGTGGGCCTGGTCTGGTCTGAATTCTTGCCATTATTTTTCTCTGGTATCCAAATAGTATACTTCCCACCAGAAATGCAATGATAACGTTTAACAGGATATTTGCCATTAGGTTCATTTGATCACCAATTTTATGGATTATATTGAATAGTTAATTAGCAATGAATTTATTTTTTTAGTATTAATAACCAATGAAGGGTTCATCTCTTCTTTCATCTTCCTCTTCTTCTTTGATCTTAGCCATACTTATCAATCCAAAAGATAAAATGGCCACTGGTATGAAAACTATGGATATTCCATAAACTATCCAGCTGGGAGGGTTAAATATTAAAGCATATGCTATGCTTACCAGAGATATAATAAACATCAAATAACTTGCAATATACAGTGTTTTCATGTATTCACCTTTCATTAATTATTTCTATAAACTTCTAATCATTAATAATTACTTTATAACTTTAATTTTTCATTAATTCAATTTATAAATACTATTTTTCTTATCTTTAACATTTCTTGTAATTATTGTTAATTTTATTAGTTAAAATGGCTTATTTATTATAAGCAATATTTCAATGGTCCTGACAATTACTAAAAGTGAACTTAAATGAATTATTAATATGAATGGAGATCCAGGGGTTCTAAACATCTCGGCCTTGGTAGCATAGAATGGTGCCACACCAGTTTCACCAGCCACACCCAATAATAGAAGTATGGAGGCAAAAGTTACCATTGCAGGAGTAACTGCCATTTGTGATAACTGGAATAAGCTTAAAGTACCTGTTGATGCTAAAACTATTGCTGCTCCTCCAAATAATGGCAGGGAAGCCATCATAGCTATCAGTCCATATTGAAATGCAGCATCCAGAACATCAATCTGTTTTACTGCAGATACAATACCTATATTTACGATTCCAATTAAAGCCACAAATAGGGTGAAGTTAAACAGATCACCGGTTATCATAGCTCCAGCAGTGGCCAGTCCACATACTATGGCCAAAAATCTCCTTATTTTGAATTCTTTAATATCAACTTTAACTTCACGGTCTTTAAGCGAACCAAAACCTGCTTCAATTTGTGTCTCAGTCCTGCTTATAGCAATAAGCACGGTGAAGACCAGTGCACCAGCGAACATAAAAAGGTTGAAAGGAGTAATATAAGGCACAATATCTCCCAGAGGTATGGTACCAAATAATTGTCCACTTATTGTAGCAATATCCATTTTTTTTGCACCTGTAACAATTTTTACATAAATTTTAGTTAATGTTAATCATTATATTTTTGTTAAATCGTCTATTCTTTTTTAAATTCTTCTCTACCCATTACTCCTATTAGTCCAGATTTTGAAGCTACTTTAATAAGTAATCCACATGATGATAGGAATAAACCTAGAAGCCATATATCAGGGGCTATAAAGAATATTAAAAATCCTGCAATCCATAAACACCAGGCAATACCAGAGGCTCCACTCATACCCTCCCATAGACCAGAAGGTATTCCTCTGTATTTCTTAGATAAAACATAGAAGAGTATTCCAACTCCTGCTACAGCCCCTCCAGTAAAACCAGTGAGAAATACACCATATGCAACTAAAGCTAGTGCTATAAAATTAGGGGCAGTGTTTAAAATCTCCATATCCATGGCCAGAGGAACAGGGAAAAGTTCCACTTTTTTACCGCTTTTTCTCATCTCCCGGCTCATCAAGATCTCAGATATGGCTAAAATTTCTGCCAGTTCTACGACTAAACCAGGAAGTATAAGGGCTTCGGCAAGGTCTGTGGCCACAGCAGCCACTACAATTAACATGGCAATACCCACAATATCGGTGAGTATTAATGCACTTAAATCATTTTTCTGGAATGAAATTCCAAGAAGTCCAATAAAACCCACCAGGATACCTACGACGATTGCTGGAGTATAAAGTGAAACTACAACTGGAGAAACTAAATCTGGCACCAGCATTTATTCATCCCTCCGCATGGTGAAGTGAATGGCCACCCATGATGCTATTACAAAGGCCATCATCAAAATGGTCGATTCAATTATGGTATCAAAACCTCGGGTATAATATAAAATTTCATCTATAAGGCCACCAGGAGATGAATAGATAGATGTACCATAATAAATTGTATTATTTTTAACCTCTATGGCAATAGGTGATAAGTAACCCGTAATTTTGCCTAAATTAACTGAATTTTCGGGGTACTGGGCCTTTACAATACCTCTTTCCTTAAGAGGTACTCCTCCACGATCATAAGGGGCCAGAGGATCCTTATCATTTATCTGCTGCTGAGGTTCGGGCCTAGGATATAGTTGGTGGTCATTTAAAGTAAGAGGCACCAAAAGTCCAGTCAGAAGTACTATACCCATGACTATTGCGAAAAGCCTCGGGATCCGTTTAGGATTTGCAAGAGCATTCCAAAGTCTTCCTATACTTTTCAAAGCTTTGCCCCCATTTCTTCTAATCTTACCACGGCTCGAAGCAGAATTAAGGTTATTATTAGCGTGGCTGCAATGAATGTTAAAAGTGCTATAGTATGGTTATATGTTAAAAATATTAGAGAAACACCAACCGCTGCAATTTCAGTATTTAAGATCCGAGCCAGAGGATCTTTAACGCCAGGTCCAAATACTGTAGCTAAACTACCTAGTATGACTAGTGCACAGCCAGTATAAAACCATATTTGAATTTCAAGCAAGATTCCCTTCCTCCTGGGATTTTTTTTTCTCTCTTACTTCATTAATTTTGATTATAGCTATTAAGAGAATAACTGTTGATATGGGGTCAAATATGGCTGCAGCCATTGCAACATCTAAATATTTAGCTGCAGCAATTATACCAATAAATCCTCCTTGAAGTAATGCAAACATAATAACTTTATCAATGGGTTTGGGAAGCAATATAATACCAATTGCTCCTATCAGCATTACGACTGCAGATATTGTGGTTAAATTTACCAACTCTAGTAGGGGATACATTATAATTCACCGAACTTTCACATTTATTTTATTATAAAGTTACTAATAAACTGTTTTTATGGTTGAGGAATAATTATTAAATCCTTAACAATCATTATCATCTTAATAATTATTTATTTAATTTTTATTGTATTATAATCATTTATTCGATTGTAATCTCATTTTTTACTCTTCCTATAGTGTAGGCGATAGCATTTGAACCTATGGTAGATGCTACAAAATAGGTTATGGCAATAACAGCCCCAAATGGTGTTTGAATATAAAGTGCTATTAGGGCAGAAATCCCAAAGCTCAGGGCATTAAGATAAAGCATTCTTTCCGCCCTGTTTTGGGCAATTAGGGTTCTAATAGCCACAAATAAAACTATGATACCAACGATCTCAATCAACATTATAATCTACCTATCTTTTACATGTTCACCATTATTAGTGACATTATTTTTAACTGATCTTAGTGTACCTTCCCATTTTCTTTGCAATTTTTCCAAGCAGAATTGATGCTTTGGTATGTGAAATTCCCTGAATGGTGAGAATTGCAATTACCATTCCAACCACATAATACTCAGGATTCAATCCAATGAATGATGTTAATGCAATTATTATGGTTATAGAAATGGCTCCAGTTGTTCCTGCATACCCAGGATCAGCACAAAGCCGGTTACCAAAGTATACTAATAATGCGGCAATAAACCCTCCTTCAGGGATACCTATAGCATAACATCCTACAGCACCAAGAAGTGTTCCCGCCGAGGCATCAGGAGAACATACGATGTTTCCCTGGAAAAAACCTCCAGAAAGATCTCCGCCTCGCTTTTTAACAGACCTTCCAATAACTTCAGCCCCTTTAACTCCTGGAGATTCAGGCAGGCCTAGCCAGGTATCAATGATAACGAAATTTATCCATGATATGACTGCGGCCAGTGCAATTCCAATTAATTCGTTCATGAAATTCCTCCATCAGGTTTGGGAAATATTCTGCCGAATAAAAATTTGGTAAATAGTGCAGAAAAAATTCCAATTATCACAGCCACTACCATACCACTGTAAAGATCAAAAATAACCAGTTTAAATATTATGGCTGAAAAACCTAAAGCAATTATTGCAGTAGGAAATATGGCGCTTAGAGTCCATGAATCCCTCATAGGCTTTTCTGGTAACAGCGGAAGTTTAACTATTAATCCTACCACTATTGCAAAGATTATCGCAAGCACATAATTAAGTATAATATACATTTCATTAGCATGAATAATCATGATAAAAGGATAATACTCCACAATATATAAATGTTTTTACTTGCCCTTAAACTCATAAAATTTTCATTATATATTATAATAGCAAGTAAAGACGAAAAATAATAGATTTAATGGAAAATTTTATTTCAAATTAAATCAGATAGATTTTATTACCTCATATTATTTAGCTACATAACTAGGATAAGATTATAGATTAATAATAGAATTTATATATAAATACTAAATAAATTTCAAATTTAAACATAAAATCCAAATGCATACCATCTTTTTAGATATAAAAACGAATATCAGTATTATAAAATTAACATTAGGATAAGTTGAAGGAAGATTAAATGAAAATCAAAAATCAATACATTGATTTAATATTGATCATAGCTTTCACAGCTTTAAGCATGATAATATTGAATATTGATCTTTTAAATCAGAATGAATGGTTAAAAGTAGCTTTAAGTATTCCGATCATATTCTTCTTCACGGGTTATGGAATAATAAGTGTTTTATTCCCACAAAGAAAAGATTTGAATCTAGTGATACGTCTGATTTTAAGTTTAGTAATAAGCGTAGCTATAATACCATTTTATGGCTTTTTTATTACGTATGATCCCTTCAAAATATTTACAAACTACTTTATTATATTTCCTGGATTCTTAACTATAATATTACTTATTGCCACATATATACGGAGATACAGAAAAATTGAATATATTAAAAAAGGAGGTTCAAAAGAAACAGAGCATCTACATGTCTACAGACTGAAACACGGATTTAAAGATCTATTCATAACTGGATTTTTAACCATAGTTTCCCTGTTAATAATATACACACCTTTTGAACTGATAGAATTAATTCCTTTCCTGCTTTTAACCTTTATATTACCTGGGTACTCATTAACGGCCCTATTATTTTGGGATATGAGGGACCTTAGTTTTATTAAAAAACTTATTTTAAGTCTAGGTTTAAGTATTGTTTTGGTTTTAATTATGGGAGTTTTTTCAGAATTCATTTATAACATACCCTCTAAAACCACATTCTTAATCATGGCACTGCTGACAATTGTTTTTTTAATTCTGGCTGGTTTAAGGCGAAGAAAAAAATTAAAAGAGGATACTAAATTTATAAGAGAAGTTGAAAAGCCTAGAGAGCATGAAAAAATATTTGTTAGAAAGGTTAGAAAAGATTCTAAAAGAGGAAAAATTCCAGGAAAAGATATAAAAATTTCCAAATCCAACAGGGACCTTAATATACTGGTTTTATTCTTGTTATTAGCAGTTATATTTATCACCATAAGTCCGTTAAGCCAAACAGTTTTTAGAAGTATCTTTGTTATTCCCTTAATATTATTTTTACCTGGATACGCCCTTTTAACTATAATATTCCCAAAAACCATGGTTTCGTCTAAAAATAGATTAAAGATTGTCCAGGTGTTACTTGCTGGGATTTTGTTGAGTTTACTTATTACCTTGGGTATTGGGGTTTTGGTTTTTATTGCACCTTGTCCTATATCATCACAGCTCTGCATCGGGCTTTTGATTATTGTCACGGCCACTTTGATTGGAATTGCTTATCTTCGAAGACGAAGATTATCCCGGATGAAAATTATAAAATCGGAAATTAGCCAAAAAAGGGGAAAAGAAGAAGTAATTGATGAAACAGTTAAATTGAGACATTTAGCTCAAAAAGAATCTGTAACACCAGACTCTGTTCAACCAGAGGCCTGGCCAAAAGGAAAAAAGGAATCCAAACCAAAACTTTATTCCGGAAGGTTTAAATTCTTAGCCAACGACCTCATTATAATTCTTTTATTCACATTTCTTACCACGATCTTTGTAACTGTACCTGTATTAAATGGAACAGTTATTAAAACAGTATTAGAGTTAATATTCATACTTTTCATACCAGGATATTCATTAATAGCAGCATTATTCCCCAGAAAACAAGATTTAGATGGTATTGAACGTGTCGCACTCAGTTTTGGTTTTAGTATAGTTTTAACTCTTTTGATTGCATTCATTCTGAATTACACCTCCTTTGAAATACGTTTGGATCCTATTTTAATTGTTCTATCTTTGTTGAGTTTTATTTTGATAGTGGTAGCCTTTTTGCGAAGACGCAGAATTCCAGATCAGGAAAAATTCAAATTAAATCTAGGGGTACACTTTCACAACCTTAAAAGTTCATTCGACCAAGAGAAAAAACTGGATAAAATATTATCAATCATACTAATAATTTCCATAATCCTAGCTATCTCAGCTACAATATATATTATAGTAACACCTAAAGAAGGAGAGAAATTCACTGAATTTTATATATTGGGGGCTGGTGGAAAAGCCAGTGACTATCCAACCAATCTAACTATTGGACAATCTGGTACAATTATGGTTGGAATTGTGAATCATGAATATTCCAATGTTACATATAATTTACTGGTTAAATTTAATGGAACCACGGTTACCAGTAAGAATATCACCCTGACCAATGGTCAAAAATGGGAGCAGCCATTAACCTTCAATGCCAGCACCCTAGGTAAAAATCAGAAACTGGAACTATTACTCTATAAGTTGCCAGATCAAGATAAGGCCTATAGATCCCTCCATCTATGGGTGGATGTTGTTTGAGATTAATCAAAATGTGTTGATAATAGATTTTATATCAAAATATATTAACAGTGAGTTTTATTATTAAATAGTATAATGAGCTTTGTTAAATTGCAGGGAATTAATATGAAAAATAAGAAGTTTGCAGTAACCGGTGGTTTGGGTTTTATTGGATCCCATCTGGTTGAGAGATTATGTAAAAATAATGAAGTTGTTATAATAGACAATGAATCATCAGGAAAACTAGAGAATATTAAACATCTGGATCTTACCAACATAGATGTTATATTTGGCGATATAACCTCTATTGACCTTGAAGAAATAATTGATGGATGTGATTACGTCCTGCACCACGCAGCAATGGCCAGTGTTCCACTAAGTATAGATAATCCGTTACTATGTAATGAAGTTAATGTTACTGGTACGTTGAAGGTTTTAAATGCAGCCAAGGAGGTTGACATTAAAAAAGTGGTTTTTGCCTCTTCCAGTGCAGTTTATGGTGACACGTCCCAACTCCCTGTAACAGAAGAGGTTCCTATTAATCCCATGTCGCCTTACGCAGTGAGCAAGGTAGCCGGGGAACTTTACTGCAGTGTTTTCCACCAGATATACGGATTATCAACAACCTCTTTGAGATATTTCAATGTTTTTGGACCTCGACAGGATCCTGATTCACATTATGCAGCAGTTATACCTAAATTTGTAGAATCTATGTTGAATAATAAAGTTCCCACCATATATGGGGATGGGGAGCAGACCCGTGATTTTATTTACATAGATCATGTGGTAGATGCAAATATAAAGGCCTGTAAATCCCGAATTTCAGGTAATTTTAATATTGCAGGTGGTAAATCCATATCAATTAACCAGTTATTTGAAACTATAAAAGATATTATGGGATTGGATATAGAACCTAACTACGCTGATCCGCAATCAGGGGAAATTAAACATTCCTGGGCTGATATATCCAATGCTAATGTATTCGGTTTTAATCCTGATGTAAATCTTATAAAAGAGTTGGAAGAAACTATAATGGATTATAAAAAATTAAAATAAATCCATTAAATAAAATCGAATTAATTTATTTAATAAGATTAAAATATTTTATTTATGTCATAACTTAATTTAAATAGGGAATATTTATAAAAAATCTGTTTAACATATTCAATTTTTTTAAGGAGGATTATCTATGAGTTGGGTTGCTGATTTAAGAGATAAAGTTAATGATGAATCTGCAGTTGTGGGTATTGTGGGTTTAGGTTATGTTGGTTTGCCTTTAGCTGTTTCTTTTTCAAAAAAATTCAAAGTAATAGGATATAATAATAAACCGGAAAAGGTAGAGATTCTCCAGCAGGGAAAATCATACATCGAGGATGTGAAAGATGAAGATCTGAATTTAAACTCATTCCACCCCACCAGTGATTACCAAAAGTTGGAAAAATGTGATTTTATAATTATAGCGGTTCCCACTCCATTGCGTGAAGATAAGAGTCCGGATTTATCTTATATTGAGAATGCTGGTGAAACATTGGGTAAAATTCTCCACAAAGGCCAGTTTGTGATATTAAAAAGCACAACCTACCCGGGCACCACCGAAGATTTCCTGGCACCCATCCTGGAAGAGACCAGTAACCTGAAAGTAGGTGAAGATTTTGGATTAGCCTACTCTCCAGAAAGGGTTGATCCCGGAAACAAAAAATACAAAATTGAAAACACAGCTAATGTGGTGGGTGGATTAACTCCAGAATTTACCAGCATATGTAAAATGCTTTTTGAAGATGTGACTGGCAACGTAATTGAAGTAAAGGATTGTAAGACGGCAGAAGCTGTGAAAATGATAGAAAATATCTTCAGAAACGTTAACATTGCACTGGTAAATGAATTATCACTCATATTTGAAAAAATGGATATTGATCTATGGGAGTCAATCGAAGCAGCCAAAACCAAACCCTATGGATTTATGCCCTTCTATCCCGGACCAGGGGTGGGAGGTCACTGCATACCACTGGATCCATACTACCTCTCTTATAGAGCCAAACACTTCGGCATAATACCCCGTTTTATTGAAACTGCCGGGGAAATAAACGACTTCATGCCCATACACACTGTGAACTTGGCCAAAAAAGGGCTTAAAAAGATAGACAAAAAGCTGCGAGGTTCCAAAATCCTGGTACTGGGCATGGCCTACAAATCCAATATCAGCGACACCCGAGAATCACCTGCAGTAAACATTATTGAAGAACTAAAAGAAGCCGGATCACAAGTAAAAGTATACGACCCGCACACAAGTTGTATAAAAACCCGATACGGACCATTCCACTCAGAAAAAGATCTGAAAACCTCCCTAAAATGGGCTGACTGTGCCATCATCGTAACTGATCATGATGCATTCATAGAAAACCCCACCATGATAAACATGGTTAAAAAAGATGAAATAATTATCGTAGACACACGCAACGCTCTAAAACTCAAAACTGATGAATCTGATTATTATATTAAGTTATAACTCTAATTTAGATGATTTAAGCGTAATTTGTATATTATAGATTTAAAAGATGATTTTATGAAGATAATAACTGTATTAGGTGCAAGACCTCAGTTTATTAAGGCTGCTCTGGTATCAAATGAGTTGAGAAAGAACAATGAAGAAATTATTATTCACACTGGTCAGCATTATAACATTGAACTTTCTGAAATATTTTTCAAGGAAATGGGAATACCCCAACCAGATTATAATCTGGAGGTTGGATCTGGTTCACATGCGGCCCAAACCGCGAAGATGATGATTAAACTGGAGGAAAAATTCCAGGAAGAATCACCCGACATGGTACTTTTGTATGGGGATACCAACTCCACTCTGGCTGCAGCAATCACTGCTTCCAAATTGAACCTTCCTATAGCTCACGTGGAAGCTGGTCCCCGTATGTATGATAAATCGGTTCCAGAAGAGGTGAACCGTATTATAACTGACCATATATCCACCCTACTTTTTGCCCCCACACCCTATGCAGCAGAAAATCTTTATAAAGAAGGATTAAAGGATGCAGTACACTTGACGGGAGATGTAATGTTAGATCTCTTCCAATTCTTCTCAAAAAAGGCAGATGAATCTTCAAGTATATTGGAAGAACTGGGATTGGATAGGGGTGAGTATATATTAACCACCATTCACCGGGCTAGGAATACTGATTCAATTGAAAACTTGAAAGCCATAACCCATGCATTTGATGACCTTTCAGCTAATTATAAAATTGTTTTTCCAGTTCATCCCCGTACAGTAAAATATCTGAATGAATATGGATTATATGATGCTCTACAGGAAAATCCTAATATTCAATTAATAAAACCAGTAGGATATTTGGACATGAATATACTAACTCGAAATGCCTGTAGGATTGTCACTGATTCTGGTGGTTTGCAAAAAGAAGCATTTTTTGCCAGAGTACCCTGTATCACAATAGATTCTTCTACTGGATGGCCTGAAACTGTACTGGAAGGATGGAACACAATTTTCACTGAAAGTAAAAATAACTTTTTGGATAAAGATGAAATAATAAATGTAGTGGATGTTTTTAATCCAAAAGGACAGTACGAAAATGTTTTTGGTAATGGGCAGGCATCAAAGAAAATATGCAAGATACTAGAAAGTTATGGAGAAAATTAAATTTAAATCTGTATTTTTCTAAGTAAATTATTATAATTTTTAAAATAAGTGGATGAGAATATAAAATGACCTTTTTAAAGCATACCTTTTCATTGTTTTTCACCCAGATATTGGCCACTGTGTTAATAACTATAATTTCTATTGTAAATGCCCGTTATTTAGGCCCCAGCGGCTTGGGTATTATGAGTTTGGTAGTTGTAGTGTTAACCTTACTTTCCATGTTCGGAAATCTGGGTATCGGACTTTCCAATATCTTTTTTGGAGGAAAAAAGAAGTATTCCTGGGAAGAATTAACCAATAATTCCATAGTATCTTCCATAATATTAGGATCCCTTTTAATTGTTGTGGGAATAATCTATTTTTTATATTTCTCTGAAAATCTTATTCCACAAACTGGCGCTGAGTTACTGGTGATTATAAGTTTTATAGTGCCATTCATGCTTTTAATAAATTATCTGCAGTATATTTTATTGGGCCAGTACCGTATAAAGGAGTATAACTTAACCACCATACTACAAAATTTGATGTATCTTATTTTTATCTTCGTGAACTTCCTTATTCTGAATGGGGGAGTTCAGGGAGTTATAATATCTTATGTTCTGGCAGTTTTATTGACATCCTTGTTATTGATATTTCGGGTGAAAACCATTAAAAGATTATCATTTAAACTTGAAATATTCCAAGAAAGCATAAAATTTGGTGTTAAAGGTTATATTGGCACAGTTATACAATTTTTCAACTACCGAATTGACATGCTCATATTAAACATGCTTTTGGGTGCAGCCAGTGTTGGTTACTACACCATAGCCGTTAGTTTGGTGGAGGCACTGTGGTACTTTCCCAACGCTGTTGGAACTTTACTTCTTTCGAGAACTCCTAAATTAAAAACAGAAGATGTTAACAAATCCACACCACTAATTTCTCGTAACGCTTTTTTTATAACCCTTGTATTAGGAGTAATCCTATTTGTATTTGGGAAATTCATTATTGTACTGCTTTTTGGTAATGAATATTTACCATCAGTGGAACCTTTATGGTATTTAATACCAGGAATAGTGGCCTTAAGCATTTGTAAAGTGTTGGGAAATGAACTGGCCGGCCGCGGCAAGCCCATCATCAATACCTACATCTCCATAACATCACTGGTTGTAAATATACCCCTTAATTTCTTGCTAATTCCAGTATTAGGCATTTCTGGTTCTGCACTGGCATCCACTGTTTCATACACAGTAAGTGCAATTCTAACTCTAGTGTATTTCAGCAGAGTTTCTGAAAACCGAATATCAGATTTAATTATACTTAAAAAATCCGATTTAGAACTTTACAGAGGAATAGTGGCAGGATTTATTGGTAAGAAAAAAGATTAGAGCGTATCTTTTTAATAATTAGTATTAAATTGTCTCCGGGAAAAAACTAATTCTGGATATACTTTTTTTTAAGTTTAAAAAAGAAAAAAAGAAAAAATAGGGGATTTATTTTTTACTAGTTACCATTCAGCCTAAAACCATAAGAACTGCTAGTATCAGCGCTGTTATTGGCATTCCTGTGTTCTGCATAGGCACGGTTTTTCCATGTACTGGTGTAGGGTGGGGTGGCATTACACTGAAACTAGCTTTAAATGTATGAATTTAGTCATGTACTATTAAATTTAATATAAATTTCTTTCTTTTAACTAATAAATTAACCTATTTTGTGACGAGAGTCCCTTTAATTAGTAAAAAACGCTTCTATTTGCTTAATATTGAACGATAAAAACTAGATGAAAAAATGGAAATAATATTTTTCTTTTTAATCGGCACTAACTTTATCTAGAATTTCTGCAAATCTTTTAGCCATATTCTTATGGGAATATTTATAAATATTATCATTACCGGAATAGAATACCTGGCCCTTCTTTTGATATTGGGAGTAATATTCTTGTAGCACTTTTTTAATTTCTGGGACGGATTTCACTGAGTTTCCAGTGTTGGTATCATTTAGAATATCAGGAACACACCCCTCAGTTATGCCATGGGATATAATAGGCCTTTTAGCAGATAGATACTCAAAGATCTTACCAGTACACACCCCTATCTCAAGGGGATTATCCCACATTAAAAGTAGCAATAATTGTGATTCTCTCTGTTTTAAGATTACTTCATCCCGGGGTATCATTCCATGTATATTTACCACTCTTTCCAGACCATATTTTGCAATCTCCTCTGTCAGCCAGCTTTCACTAGCCCCATAAAAATTGATCTCAACATGGTCAATGTTTATCAAGTCTTCTCTACTTAAATCATTCAAGGCTTCAAAAAGAGGTTCAGGATCTCTTTTCCCCTTGTATAATTGGCCAGTATAGGTAATGGTAAATTTATTAGTTAAAGGCGTACCTGGATTTACTTTATCTGGATCAAATCCATTGGGTATTGAATAGACTTCCTCATTATGGTGTAAATTTTTTAAATCACCAACCAGTGGTTCAGATACCGTGGTCATAATATCTGCATTGGCCATGGTCTTTAACTCTAACTGTTTTTCAAAAAATTTCCTCAATGAAGTATATTTATAATAATGGTTTTGGGTCCAGAGATCTCGAAAATCAGCTATCCATGGAATACAATATCTTTTTTTTATTTCACTGGCAATTATGTGGGTGGTGAGAGGTAATGCGGAACTAATAACAGCATCAACTTTTTCCTCTTTTATTAACTCATCCATTTCAGCCATTACAGGATCATACCATGTTTTTTGCCCATCAGGATAGGTGAAGAACTCCTCCCATACCCTGGCCAGGTTTTCAAACCATGACCTCTTATTTTTATAGGTCTTGGTTTGTAGCTGTTCTTTAACCGTGGTTTGGGTTTTAAATCCTAAATATTTTTTCCATTTAGTCATTAAATCTTCGTAGGGCACTTCTATTATATTATAGTCCTTCCAGAGCGGATCTAATTTTTCAGATGATTGGGGAGTAACAATCACTGGATTCCATCCATATCTTGGAAGATTTTTGGCCAGACCTCTAAGACGAACTGATCCAATATTTTCTTTTTCATGGAAATAATAAGCAATTAGTAGAACAGTATTCATTAGGATACCTCAGTTTAAAATGTGGAAATTATTTAATTTAACATAATCTTGGTAATTTTTTCCAGTAACTTATTTATACAGAATTTTAGACCAATTTTTTCTGACCTTTTCAATTTCAAAATTATTAATTATGTATTCTTGAGCATGGGCACTGATCTTGTTAAGATCAGGCGAATTTAAAGATTTGAGGATATTATGGGCTATGGTTTCAGGAGAGTTATTATCCATCAAAAATCCATTTTTTCCTTCGAGGATTATTTCTGGAATGGAACCTACCCTGTTGGATAGAACAGGTGTTCCACAGGCCATGGACTCCAGCATTAAATTAGGAAGTCCCTCAGTATAGGAGGGTATCACAATCAGTTTTAAATTATTCAAATGGTGGGGAAGTTCCTGGTCAGATATCCAGCCTTTATATTCCACTTTATCCTGAAGTTTTTCCCTTGAAATGTAATCCTTAACATCATCTTCCATGTCACCTTCGCCACATATTGTGAAATTCAATTGGCATCCCTTTTTAACGAGGATATTCACGGCTTTTAAGAAGTTTAAGATGCCTTTTTCTCTACTGAGTCTGCCTACATATCCTACACACTCGTCTCTTACATTGATGTCCTTTTCAATATGGAATTTATCAAAATCAATTATGTGTTCCATGGCAGTGTCTATCTTGTCCTCATATTTTTCCAGTTCAAACTCTTTAATTTGCCCTTTAGAATTGACTATGATTTGATTGGAAAATCGGCAGGCTATTCTGGAGAGTAAAAAGATAGATCCAGTTAATGTGTCATTTTTAGCTTTAGCTGTACTGGCAGGTGATCCTGCAAAAACAAGTACCACCTTTTTACTATAGACACGACTTAGAAAAAGGGGTAAAATCAGGCCCTGTCCTCCGATATAAAAGAGGATCATATCTACATCATTTATTATTTTGTGTAGTTGAATTAAATATTTGAACTGGGTTTTAATAAAATTTAAAATTCTTGAAATTGTTGAATCTTTGAGGTCGTGTTTTATACTGTAAATGTGACAGTTTTCTGGGCATTCATCTTTTAAATTTGCACCAAGACCTCCAGTTAGGAGGTAAACTTCATTACTTATGGATTTGATAATTCTGAAAAGTTTCTGTACCGGCACAAAACCGGCCTTGGTCACAGAAAGGGTTATGATTGCAATATTTTTCTTATTAGTCATGCTGATCAGAAATTTAGAAAATTTTTCATAAATTGTTTTAGCGGTCTTTTATGAACTTGGCAGGTATGCCTCCTACTATAGAATTAGGTGCCACATCTTTGGTTACAACTGAGTTTGCACCAATTATTGACCTATCACCAATAGTCACCCCTGGTAGGATCATTACCCGAGCCCCTATCCACACATCTTTACCAATTTTTACTGGAGCTGTAAACATACCTTGGTCCCTTATGGGAATGTCTTTTTTTTGATGTTGATGGGTGCAGGATAAGATCACAGATTCAAAACCCACAATAGTGTATTCATCAATATCAATACCTCCACGGCCGTCTAATATTACTCCATTTGCTACTCCTACCTTGTTTTTAAGTGTAATACTTTGGGGGTGGAGCAGTTTTACGTTAGTGGCTATGGAAACATCACTTCCTATCTTTTTTAGGAGTTTTTCTAAGAAAGGTTGCCGAATACTGTTTCCTAATGCATATGGAATTTTAGAGGCAATATGGGTATAAAATAGCCATAAAATAAGGTCATTATTATTTTCTCCGTATTCCTGAGGAGTTTCCTGGTTTTCCATATTGTAACCTTTTTGGATTTTTATTAGATTAGAATAATTTTATGGAATAATATTTAATTTCAATTTTTAATCTATTAATAACAATTTTAGTAAATATTTAATCTCTACTTTTTAATCACGCTGTGGTATATTTCCTCTATATGGGAGATAATCTTTTCATGGGTCAAATTTTCTTTAACATATTCTTGACCATTACCTATCATTTCCTTACCTTTAATTGGATTACTTATTAAATAATCCATCTTATCTCTTAGATCCTTAACATCACCATATTTAAATGTTAATCCACATGAGGCAGTATCTATGATGTCAGCAGAACCACAGTTTCTTGAAACAATTACCGGGGTGCTGCACAGTAGTGATTCAAATATTACATTACCAAATGACTCGTAACTGGAGGGTAAAACAAATACATCCCCGTCAACATAGGCGCTAAGCTTATCATTTCCATCCAGGGTGCCAGTCATAATAACATCACTTTCAAGTTCCAGTTCCCCTATCAAGGTTAATAATTCGTTCTTATAACCATCATCCGGCCCTACCAGGACCAATTTTAAGTTATTAATATCTTTTTGCATGGATTTAAATGCTTTAACAAGAGTATCTAATCCTTTGATCTTATTCAAACGGCCCAGGTATAAAATTATTTTATCATCTTCTGACACGGAGTATTTCATCCTGAAAGTACCTTTTTCAGGTAATTCCTTGAAATAGTCTATATCTATGGCGTTGGGGGTGAAGGTTTCCTGTTCCTTTCTAATAAAGGGAAATGTTTTTATTGTTCTTTCAGCTTCCATAGGGGATGTGAAAATTATCTTGTCGGCATCGTGGACAATATTATCTCCATACAGCTTGTCAAATAAAATTTTCTGCTTATCCTTACCCAGAAGTGGAGCCGAACCCCTAGGCTGCAGTACGTATGGAATATTATATTTATGGGCATAGTAATGGACTACAACAGCCAGCAGTGTGCGGTGTTCGTGTATGTGGATAACATCAAATTTTTTAATTTCCTTGCGGGCCACCATAGGTAAATAATAGGGGGTCAAAAAATTCATTTTCCGGGTTAAGTAATTGGAGATATTGCGAAAATAGTAAGTTTCAATACCATCCACATCCACAGGCTGGTTTTTTTCCACATCCAACCGGTACTTGAAACCATCAGTGGTGTAAACCGTAACTTCATGACCTCTTTTAATGAGGGATCTGGAAACATCATATGCTAGCCTCGGCGGGCCTCCAGCTTCCCAGGAAGGCTTGAAAAATGGGGTTACCTGTAATATTTTCATATTAACTTTTCCAGGGTTTCCTCAAAGTGCCTGGTAATATCCTCCCAATCATTTTTTTCAACATATTTGCGGGCTTTTTCCCCTAACTCTGATAATTCATTAGTATCATATTGTTCCACAGTACTTAAAACATCTTCAGGGCCATTAACATAAATTATTCCATTACCTTCACCAAATTCCATGGAAATTCCCGGAAATCTGGTGGCCAGCACTGGTTTTTTCATGGCCATGTACTCGTAGAGTTTTATAGGTACAATGTCCTGCATTATTATCTCATCAGCATATGCCGGCAGAAGGCATATATTGGCAGCTGCTATAAATTCAGGGATCCGGTGGTAGGGCTGTTTACCAGTTAGGATAAGTTGGTCATGGAGTTGGTATTCGTCTCTTATCTTTATCATATCAGGATAAGCATCTCCATCCCCCACTACTAACAACTTGACATGGGGATATTTATCTTTATTCTGTCCCAGAGCCTTTGCAACTTCTTTCATCCCTGCAAAATGATATATCCACCCCATGAAAAATAAGACAGTATCTGTATCTTTTATAGCGTATTCCTGGCGAATGGATTCTCCACTAATATCTGGTTCAAATTCGTTCAGGTCAATACCAGCATCAATAATCATGGTTTTTTCTTTATTTGCTCCTAATTCCAGGGCAAGTTCTGCCAGTCGCTTATTTATGGTTATTATTTTGCTGGATCTTGTCAATGTTTTCTTTTTAAGAGTTTTACCCAAATTCTGGAAGGTCTTCTCTGGGATGAGTGTATATAACACGTCAATAAGATAATAAACAAAGGGTATGTTATGTTTTTGGGCTGCTCGGGCAGCAAAATATGCATTTAAAAGTCCAAAGGCCACTATAACATCGGGTTTGAACTCCTTTATCTGCCGGTTAATCTCCAGGGTATGGAAAATAGGTATACTAATATAATCAATTATTGGAATTTCAATAATACTTGGCCTTATAACTGTGATTTTAGCTTCATCAATTACTTTGTGGATGTTTTTACATTCATTTCCTTTAACGTATATCCCCTTCCACTTTTTATCCTTTCTTCGCCAGTCAATACCATGGTCTATCACTCTTATTTCATGGCCTTTGGCAGATAAACGGTCCATAAGGTGGTGCTGTTGGTGGGGATTTCTTTTTAGCCAATCTGACTCTTGAACTACCAGTATCTTCATATATTTCACTTGAAATTAGTATTTAATTTAATTATAATTATCAATATGGTTAATAGCACTTTTAAGGAGTTCCCTTAATAAATAACAATAGAAATTAATAAAAATTTAATGAAAATTAGTCAAATTCAGCGCATTCTTCTATGTTATCCCAGTTATCCAGGAACCATTGATGGGTTTTCTTTAAACCATCTTCAAATTTCATTTTAGGTTTATAACCTAGGATTTTTTTTGCCTTTTTTATTGATGATAAAAGCTTGGTCTTAGCATCCCAATCTCTACGGGGCATGTAAGCTATGCCTTCGCTGTTACCAGTTAACTCGTTTACCAGGTTGGCCATGTGAATAACCTGATGGTCTTGACCTGAACCAAGGTTTATAGCTTCTCCAACGGCTTTCTCTTCAATTCCCATGGCCAGCAGTCCATTTATAATATCCTCAACATAAGTCCAGTCCCTGGTTTCTGAGCCGTCACCAGTAATAGGCAGTGGCTGGCTGGTCATGGACCAGTAGAAAAAGTTGGGAATTACATTACGGTACTTACCTGGAACTTCTCCTGGACCAAAAACATTGAAAAAACGGGCATTAACTATAGGCAGGTCGTATAAATTGTGGAAGTAGTTGGTGTATAGTTCTCCCAGTAGTTTCGTAACCTGATAAGGAGTATGTAGACTGATGGATATATCATGTTCTTCAAAGGGCATCTTTGAATCAAGACCGTATACTCCGCATCCTGAAGACGAGTATACAAATCGTTCAACCCCTGCTAGATGGGCGAACTGTAATACTTTTAGTATTCCCACACCATTGACCATTAAATCTTTTTTAGGATTATCCACTGAGTTCTGGTTGGCAAAATGAGCTGCTAAATGGAAAACATATTGGGGTTTTTCCTTAAAGACCCGTTTTAAAACTTCATCATCGAGAATGTCACCACTGATAAAGTCTATATTATCTCCTCGAGGAATATTCCATTCATAAGCAGATGAAAGGTCGTCTAATATTATAACTTTTTCTGTGCCAAGTTCTGCAAGTTTTCTGCTTAGATTACTTCCAACACAGCCCGCCCCTCCAGTGACCAGCACAGTTTTTCCTTCATATTCATTAAATATGTTCATACTTCTACCTCGTTTCATTCTAAGTAATGGGATAAATTTTAGTAATACTGTTTTCTTCTAATTAGTGGAATAAATTTGAGTCTTTCATATTATAAGTTGTATAGAATTAATTTTAGATTAATCAGTATTAAGGGTTTATAATTATTGACTTCAAATGCTATTAAAATTTATCATAGTATATATAGTTCTACTAATAGTATAATCTCATCCAAAGTTCTAAATAATAATTCCAGGTTTATATTGTATATAGTCTGGTTCTTCCAGTAGTTCTGGGTTGTCAATTTCATATAGAGTAAACATGCCCACCCTTTTTATTATATGGTAATCTGGAATGGAGAGATCTGTTCCTTTATAAATGTAGTAATAAGCCTTTTTGTCCTGTAAAAATTTTGAAAACTCATTTAAGTCTCCAATTTTTTTGAACATACTTTCTTTAGTTTGGGGTACGGCTCTGTATATTCTTTTTTTGAGATACCATTCGAATCCAGGCCAGTGATTAGAGTATATCACCTTACTAAAGATTTCCCCATCATAGTTTTGGAGCCACTTACTGATAGATTCCATGTCATGGGCATAATTTTTTTCAGGTATGTTATCCAGAAATGCCAGTGAAGATGATAAAACAAGTATCACCAGTGCAATCGATAGCCACGAACTTAAATTCAGGTTTCTATAATTAAACTTGACTTTACTGGAGATACAGTTTACGGCCAGCACCACCAGAAATGCCAGAGCCGGCATTACATTTACAAAGTATCTATCATTTTTGGTGGCCAATATACTGTTAAATATAAGATAAACAGCTAACCAGAAGAAAAACATTATATCCATGTCTATCTTTTTAATATCCAGGGTTTCCAGGAATTGATATATCAATAAAAATATTATGGATACAATAATAATACTTAAAACGTAGGAAACACTTCCCATAGTTACAAAAAGAATTACGAGAAGTACTATAAAAACTCCCAGCTTCAACCAACCCATTTTAGTCTTTAAGATTCCGTATCCATTTTTTAATTCATTCAACTTTTTAATTATATTAAAGAGGTAGATTACCAGGCCCAAAACCATAATTCCGAGTAATAGGTAGGCAATAAATGTAGGATCACTTAGAGATGGATTCAAAAATCCTGTGAAATCGCTTTGATGTGAGATACTGGAGATGTAATTAGGTAAGTTTTTCAGATAAAACAGGTAATCTGGATTGAAACCAGAATCAATGGTAGTGGCGGCATTGGATACTGTACCTTTAAACTGTCCAAAGAAAGGGAAAGGATTGCCTATGGTGGTGTAAAAATAGATTATAAATCTGGCAGAGATGATTCCGCCAATTAATATCCCGATAATTATATTTTTAAGATTTTTAAGATAGTCCTTGTTTGTGAAAATGTAAAATAATATTAACAGGCCAATTAACCCTGCGGTGTATTTGGTGAAAAATGCAATAACTGCTAATGGAAATGCCAGATAATAATATCGAGAATCTTTTTTAACCGCCAGAACCGTGAATAGAAGGGCCATTATACTGATGGATACTGAGGCTAAATCAATACCTCCCACTGCCACCCAGGTTAAAACTAAAGTGAAGGTGGCGTATATAATACTTCCTGCAAAACTTTCCACAGCATTGAATCTCATTTTTAAAAGACAGTAAAATGCCAGAACTCCCATTAAATAGATAATACTGTCTAATATGAAAATAGCATGAGACGAAATATAGCCTAAGTTGAAAATAAATGATGTTAAATAGGGTAAAAATGGGGAAAGGCTTAAATCATTACCTAGGCTGGTAACTGCAAATCTGCGGGCAAAATTTAAGTATTGAAATGTATCCCAGTAGCCAACATCAACATTGAATTGTATTTGGAGTTTATATAAAGTAATTACTGTAGTTATAACCATCAATAATAAAAATAATGAAACTGATAACTTATTTGAGTTAACGTATGCTTTGAATCGCTGTATCAATGAATTCATATGGTTTTCCTCTGATGAAAGTTATTATTAAAACAGATATCACATTTTTTTATTAGTTTATGATGATCTTTCAGCTAATATATTCTTTTATATATAGCGATAATGCCTATGGTTTTTATTTTCTCATATCCCGGAATATCCATTTTAGGATTTTTAAGCACATCTATATAATAATCTGCCTTTAATGTTTCCAGTTCATGGAAGAAGTCCTCACTTGTTTTGAAGTTTCGAGGTATTCTAGTATAAACTCTCTTTTTTAAATACCAGCTAAAGGCCGGGCCTCGATCAGCAACAATTACCTTGGATTGATAGTCTGGATCATAATCTGTTAAAAACTCTGCAGCTGTTTTTTCATCGTCAATCCAGTAATAATCCCGGGGCATTTCTCCGATGAAGTAAAATGCTGATGACAACATCATCACTACCACAGCCACAGATAAAATGGCTGAAGTTAGATTGAATTTATTATATTTAAATTTGAGCTTTGAAGAAATACAACTGATGGAGAGGGTCAGGAAGTAGGCCAGAGCTGGCATGGCTGTTAAAATGTACCTGTCTACCTTCACAGCATGGTAACTTAAAAAAAGGAAGTACATCATAAACCATGCGAAAAATATCACGTCTAGATCAGCATCTTTTTGTTTTTGTTTGATTAAATCATGGATAAAAAAGGATATGACCAAGAGAATTGCTACACTTACTAAATATGAAATCTTAGAGTAAGTTAAAACTAAAATAACGCCTAAAATTATTATAGAAAAGAATTTTAATAGATTTATTCTGGAAAAGTTGGTATTAACCTTTTTTACTGAACTTACAATATTATAAATGTAAATGATGATACCTATCGTGATGATAATGAGAATTAGATATGATACAAGGGTAGCAGGCCCGCTGGTGGTTAAAATTTGGCTGTAAGACTTGAGGGGTGTACTGGATATGTAATTGGGAATGTACTTAAAGTAATATAAGAGGTCCAAGTTGTATCCCGGATTGGCGGTTGTAACTGCCCCGGTGGCAGTGCTGGTCATTTGATTAATGAAGGGAAATGCATTGCCTGAAATACGATAGAAATATATGAGAAAAGGTGTGCTTACTGCCGCTGACAGTACAATGCCAATTAATATATTCTTTAAATGTTTGAGGTAATCTTTATTTAGAATTATATAAAATAACATCAAAATAATTATAAAACCAGATGTATAACGGGTTAAAAATGCCATGGCTGCCAGGGGAAATGCAATATAGTAATAACAGGGATTTTTAATGGCTCTAACAGTAAAAAACATGGCCCATATGCTGAACGATATGGCAGGTACATCTGTTGCTCCAGAAACTGCCCAGGGAATAACCAATGCTATGCAAGCAAAAAAGATGCTCCCGGCAAAACTGGCAAATGCATTAAATCTTTCATTTAATAAAAGGTAAAGTCCCACAGCTCCCAATACATACAATACTCCACTTAAAATGAAGACGACATTTTCTGATACAAATCCTGCCCTGAAAAATAATGAGGTTAAAAAGGGTAGCAATGGTGGAAGCAGCATCTGGTCGCCCACACCTAATCCAGCAAAACGCAGGGCATTACCTAAATAAACAAATATATCCCAGTAATAAACTCCCAGTTTTGACTGAAGATCTATTAAAGATAGGGAAATAATTGAAACTATTAATAAAAGTAGAATTAAAAGAAACGATGTAGTTCTATCCTTCAAAAATATATCTCTCATTTTATCTAAAAACATATAATCGTCTCTTAAAATTTATTAGAAAAAGTTTATTTATTAATGGTTCGTTCTATAAGTCGGGATATAGAGTCTAAAATGATACCGGTAAACGTCATGAATATCCCTGCCAGGGTAAACATGATCATCAACAGGGTAGGGGCCATGGTTATGCTTTTACCAGTTATATAATCACGGATGAAAAACAGGCTTATAATTATTCCCACCACCACAATAATTAAACCGGGTATCGTGAAGTAGTACAAAGGTTTCTTTATCTCAACGTCCCTTATTATACGGGTTAGAACCTGTATACCCTGACTAATAGGGTGTCTGCTTGAACTTTTCACATCGTAACGCACGCCAATTTCTACTTCCACGATTCGCATATCATTTTTAGCTGCATCTACCAGCATCTCACTTTCCACACCATATCCAGTATCTTGGAATCGGAATAATGGTATGGTATGCTTGGCAAAAGCCCGGTACCCACTTTGGGTATCGGTGATGTCCAATCCACTGCTAATATTGCTGGCTTTATCCAGAACCTTTTGACCAACCCTTCTATAACGGGGAGTGTTTTCATCTTTTCCATTTATGTACCGGCTCCCATTAACCACATCTGCCTCACCTTCCAGGATAGGCTTTATAAGGGCGGGTATCTCTTCAGGATAGTGCTGTCCATCAGCGTCAATGGTTACCACCACATCTGCATCTTTAGCCATATTGAAACCAGTTTTAAGTGCTGCACCTTTACCCCTATTGGTGGAGTGGCTTGCAACCTCTGCACCAGCCATCTCTGCAATCTGAGCTGTTTTATCGGTACTTCCGTCATCCACTACAATAACCTGGTCCACGTACTGGGCAGTTCTAAGCACCATACTTCCTATGGAAATTTCCTCGTTATATGCAGGCAGTATTGCTGTTATTTTAGCCATTAGTTATATTCTCCGTAAATAATATTATATAATATCGAATTGTTAACTACTCTATACGGTAGTACCATTTCATCCAATCTACAGTTTTCTTTATTCCTTCTTCTGGATTTACCTGAGGATCATGTTTTAGATCCTGAATAGCCTTGGTGAAGTCCATGGTCTTAACCTTGGTGGTAAAGGCCTCTGCTTCATGGTAGGTCACCAGCGAATCATCCTTTCCCACTGCATCCAGGACAATATCTGAGTACTCTTTTATGTCTTTTTCCCATTCCTGTTTACCGCCTACATTGTAAACCTCTCCAGGTATGAAATTGTCTATAATATTGGCAAAGGTACGGGCAGAATCCTCCACATAGTCAATAATTCTCTTGTGTCCTTCATATACAGTGTAAGGTTGGTCGAATAATGATTTATAAATGAATATGGGTATGAATCCTTTGTATGGGGTGTAATGTTCGTGGGGCCCGTAACAGTTCACAGGTCTAACCCGGACAGTCTCTGTGTCAAACATGGTAGCTGAGTTCATGCACATCAACTCACCGGCCCACTTGGTTATGGCGTAGTCATTCATCTGATAAGTGTCTTTTATGGGATTGTCCTCCATGACATTCTCACTCATAATCCCGTTGTAGTCTCCATAAACCTCCGCTGATGAGAAAAATATCATCCTGAACCCTAATTTTTCCTGGAGACGTATCATGTGTTTGGTTCCAATTACATTGGTCTGCCACAGATTTTCATAGTATTCTTCACCGTTCCATCGGCCGTATTCAGCAGCCAGGTGATAAATGTAGTCAAACTTATCATTATCAAATAATCGTTCTATTTGCCGATAATTTTTCACATCAGCCCTTATATAATTATCTCTGTCATTGTGAAGCAGATCTACTGCTAAAACCTCATGGCCACGGTTTTCTAGCTCATTAACCAGGTTGGTTCCAATAAAGCCAGAACCACCAGTGACCATTATCTTCTGGGTTTCCATGATATTATTCCTCCTCTATTTTTTTGCACCTAAATATCACAGTACCACCATCAGTGTAGGGAGATCCAGGGTCAACACACTGCATATAAGCATGTTGGGGGTCTTTTTTATGGGTCAATCCAAGTTCCACTGGGCACCAGTTGTGCTCGAGGATGGTTGTGTAGTGCAGGATGGTTGAAAGTGCATGGGTACAGATTTTGTCCGTTTTATCAACTATTATTTCAGGGTCTTTAATTATAATTTTATCACCCACTTCATGAACCGGACATCTACCCTTTATTTTGTGGACGGATATTTCAATCAAAAAAATGCACATCCTCAACCAATCAGATTATTGTCAAAAAAATGTAGAAAAATCTGTTAAAAATAACAAACTAAATTTACTTTTTTACCACTCAATTATTCATTAATAGCAATGTACAGTATTTTACCACCTTTAATAACTCTAAGGCCTTCATCAGTCTCTATAACTGTGTTTAAATAATTATCAAGGGCTATGATTTTACCTTCATCGTAGGTATTGTTTTTAAAGGCAATCTGAACATTTTTATTTTTAAACATTCTGAACTGTTTGGCCAGTTCATTTTCATAGTCAACTTTCTGTTTCCTAAATTTTTTATTCATCTATTACACCATCTTTTCTTAATTATAATAAAGATAAACTTGTTAAAGATAATTTTCAGTTTATGATAATATGATTGAGATATAGTTACTAATAAATTTACCCAAATGTAGTTTAAGAATGCCACTAATTTATAAGTAAAGTACCAGTTTCAAGGGAAAAATAGAGGGATTAAATAAAAAAATTCTTCCCAAAATAATTTAGATAAGAAAAATTAATATTTCCTATGTATTAGGGAGAGTTAAATGACCACTGCAAAAAAAATTGCCAAGAACACCGGAGTTCTGGTCCTATCACAGATAATAACCTACCTACTCGGATTCATTTACATAGTGTACGTGGCCCGTTATTTAGGTGCGGCAGGGTACGGTATACTTTCATTTGGGCTTGCATTTACTGGAATATTTGCAGTGGCCGTTGATCTTGGACTTAACACCATCACCACACGTGATCTGTCCCGTGATATCAAAAAAACTTCGAACTATTTAACTAATGTAACCACCATTAAACTCATTTTATCAGTAATTGTTTTCTTACTGATAGCTGTCACCATCAACCTTTTAGATTATCCCTCCCAGACAGTCATGGTGGTCTACTTTTTAGGCTTGTATGTAATAGTTGCAGCCTTCAGTCAAATGTTTTATGCTATTTACCAGGCCTATGAGGAGATGGAATATCAATCTATAGGCCAGGTATTAAATACGGCGCTGATCCTTGTATTCACCTTAATTGCCATATATTATCAGGCCGATGTCATTTTAGTATCTGCTATTTACCTTTTGGGAAGCATGGTTGTACTGTTATACAATCTAATCATAACCTACTGGAAGTTTAGTAAATTCCATTTAGGACTTGAAAAGAGTTTCTGGAGTTTTAAAATCAGGGAAGCATTACCTTTTGGATTAACATCAATATATGGGACTATTTACACTTACATTGACTCGGTAATGTTATCACTTATGCAGGGAGACGTGGTGGTGGGATGGTATTCTGCAGCTTACCGGTTGATATTAATTGTTTTATATCTTCCTGGTATTATTAATCAGGCCATTTTTCCGGTAATGAGCAAATTCTACATCTCTTCTGATGACATACTTCGAAAGGTTCAGGAGAAATTCTTTAAATATATGTTGATATTGGGATTTCCCATAGGGGTGGGTACTACTGTTCTATCAAATAAAATAATTTTACTGATATTTGGTGCTGGATTTTTACCATCTATATTTGCCCTTCAAGTTTTAATATGGACAATTGTAATTACTTTCTGCGGAGCTGCATTTGTAAAGCTATTTGAGGCTTCTGGCCGGCAAATGGTCATAACTAAGGTCACAGGCGTAGGGGTTGCAGTAAATATAGTCCTTAACTTAATTTTAATCCCTTTATATAGTTTCATTGGTGCCAGCATTGCCACAGTTTTAACTGAAATGGTGGTGGTGGGAAGCATCATAGCCTTAAGCTACCGGGTAGGTTACGGGTTACCAATAAAAGAGAATATAATTATCATTTTAAAGGTTGCAGTCTCTGGTCTGGTGATGGGGGCTGTATTATGGTACTTTAACTATCTCAATCTCTTAATATTAATTATTTTAGGAGTTTTAATATATATAGTAGTCTTATTCATTACCAAAATTTTTGATAAAGAGGATTTAACCCTTTTAAGGAATATTTTAAAAATAAATAAAAATGAAGATGAAAACTAGTGGATTAGTAGGGATCCCATTCTCTTACTTCTTCATATTCCGGAAACTTACCATATTTATATCTATCAAAGAGTCCCCCCCATGGGGTCTTTTTAAATTGATCAATCTTTTTTTTACCAATAAGGGGATACCATAGGTGGTCGTGGTAATATTCTGAGGCAAAAATAAATGTTTTAAAAAGTGGCGAGTTAAATAAGAGGTTGTGAAGCCATTTAATATTCATAGTCTTCTTTCTAAGCCGTTGATCCCAGCGGATAACTGGACTTCTTTTGGTTTGGAAATTGAAGTTCAAACTTTTTAATTGACTTTCATCCACACCCACTATTTCTATCTGGTCCACATCCCCTATTCCCAGACCTCTATCATGAGCCATTTTAATGTAGTCAATTTTCATTGGTTCAAATCCCATAATACTTGCTGCAACAGCATCTATTGCCACCTGATCAGAGCTGGCCAGTATAAGGTTACCGTAGTAGGGCTCCATGGTACGGGGCCCGGCCCCATCACCGCAGACACACCCGTCCATCACTGCCAAGACCCCGGCATGTATCTCTTTCTGTATGGATAAAAGATCCACCAGTACTTCGTGTATCTTCTTGTGGGCGTGATGCCGGTATTTGGGTATTAATCCTCCAAAGGCATTCTTCATGGCGCCGGTGGTGGTGGTGTGGCCGTGGGTTTTCATGGTGGGAAAATGGATAACATTAGTATCAATGAAAATCTCCGGGATCCAGATTTCCCCAAAAATCTCATCCATAGCCAACATTTCAGATTTAACATCATATTCAACCCATTTAACATCAGTTAATGGCTGGAACTGGATACCATACTTTTCAAGGAGAGGAAGCCATTTATTATAATAAGCACCCTTCCAAGGATGGGTTACCACTGTCTGGTTTTCCACTCCTAAAATATCTTCATAACCATCTTCCTTTAAACAGTTTAGAACTCCATCCAACTGCCATGGTGGAGTAGAACAAGCCGGATAATAAAGAGTCCAGGATAAATTAAGTTTTAAAATGGTTTTATTCATTGGTGGAATATGTTTTGGGTATCCTACCAGATCCATAGCCCTTTTATAATCATAAATCACAGTAGATGGTGATGTTTCTAAAACTGCTACCTTTGACATTAAATCACTCATAAATTATATGTTTAATATTATCTATAAATATGTTAATATTTATTTTGTTGTAGGTTCTTTTATCACTCTAAATCTATTTTTTACGTTGTGGACGTATTTATTCTATTTTTTCATCTAGTTTTTCTGTTTTAATCCTATTTTTAAAGATTAAATATACAACTACACCTAGCAAGGCCCCATACCACAATGTTCCAAATCTAATTATTAGGGCAGTACCTATGGCTATGGTTGAACTCAGTCCAAACAATTTTAACAAACCAGAAAGGGTTGCTTCGGCTACACCTAAACCTCCAGGTATCATGCTAACTGCCCCGGCTAGAGAAGCAAAACTGAATATGAAAATTGACAGCATTAAACTGATGTGATCTCCAAAACCCTGCACAACCATATATAATCCTAAACATTCAAAAAACCAGGCTAAAACACCTAATAGGGACATTGATAGAAGATTTTTGAAGCTCATTGTTTCCTGGAATGTGTAGTGCATGGTTTTAATGTCTCGTGAATATTTACCTGCTCTTCTCTCCAGAAAGGTTAGCAGATAATTAGAGAGTCTTTTTGATTTAATCATGATAATAAATGCAAAAAATATGATAAGAAAAACGGCCAGTATACACATTCCCTCTTCATAGTAAAGGAAACCTAAAAGAGATAATAATAACAGGGATATAAGGTCAGTGAATCTATCCACTATAACCACGGGTACGGTTTTACCCAGATCTTCTCCATTTATCTCTTTTATTAACCAGCCTTTCCATATCTCTCCCAGTTTAGCAGGAGTTATAATCATGGCCAATCCACTGAAAAATACGAATAGATTATCTTTCAAACCGATCTTAACCTGGGCCTGTTTCAGAAAATAGTTCCATTTGAAAAACCGTATAAAATAGCCAATGGTGGTTAATATTATAAGTAAAACTAAGTATATCCAGTTAAAACTTTCAATAGCCTTTAATAACTCATCAAAATCAGCGTATATGGCCATTAATAGATATACTATAACTGCAAAGAGTATTATTGCCCACAATCTGTTTTTATTCATTTTTTAGCCTATAATATATTGTTAGTTTAATGAAGATTTTTTAACCACTTTTTCTATACATTTTAACGATCTTGGTAAGGCCATGGTTTAAGATTGAGGATTTCCTGCCAAATATTTCGACTTTGTTATTTTTAAGGGATTTTTTGAGATCATTCTCTATTATAACTCCTGCATTACCCATTTCATTAATAAAATGGGCATCGCTACCGGCACAGGTGTTGAGATTATACTTATTGGCAAAAGACTTAGCTTGTTCATTATATTTTTGGGTTATGCACCGGGAATTAAAGACTTCAATACAATCTAAATATTTGATATAATCCTGCCGGGGCCGGTAAGTGGCTTTGCGCATGGTATCAAAAGGGTGAGGTATAACAACTACTCCATCTTGAGCTTTTATCTCATCCATAACTTCTACATGGTTGTTGGATTTAATTTCCTGGTTTAAAAATAGTCCTATTATTTCGCCCTGGTTGGTGGTAACTTCACATCCCACTATAACCTCAACGTTCTCGGTCTTGAATTTTTTGGCCATTAATCCGCCTTTTATAGTGTCGTGATCTGTTATGGCAATCCCTGCCAATCCTATTTTTTCGGCAGTTTTAACTATTTTTTCCGGTTCTACAAAACCGTCAGATGAGTATTTAGAGTGTACATGTAAATCGTACTTCATTTTTTATTTATCTCCAGAATTCTTAATAGCTTGATATTGTCCTTGTATTAAATCCTTAATTCTACTTATTTTAGATTATCTGGATTATTTTGTCCATATAAAGAATTAAAAGTACTATTATCACCCAAAATATAAGACATAAAACCATTCCCCTATCTTTAAATATCATTTCAGGTTCTCCTCCCATATTCTTGGAGTGCACTAAGTAAAGATACCTGAATAATCCATAAAAGGCGAAGGGTATGGTCAACATCATGTACATGTTGTTAGAAAAGAAGGTGTACAGTGAATAGGACATTACCAGGATACTGGTGGTTATATTAATCATTTGTTCCAGCATTTCTGATGAGTATTCTCCTAATATCTGGCGGTGGTTTTTAGCATCACCACCCATTATAATCAGCTCATGCCTTCTTTTACCCAGGGCCAGGAATAGGGCAATTAAAAATGTACAAATTATTAACCATGGTGATACAACTACTGATATGGCCAGGCACCCGGCAATGGCCCTAAGCACAAATCCAGATGAAATCACTAAAATATCCACAATTAAAAAATTTTTAAGAAACAGGGAGTAGATGAGAATTAAAAAGAAAAATGTCAAGGTGATCAAAAAAAAGGGAATGTTGATGAGGTAGGATCCTGCAAATGCAAGTACAATAAAAATGATAGCAAATGATAGTCCATGACTTAGTTTCAATTTTCCAGAGGCTAATGGCCTTAAACGTTTAAGAGGATGGTTTCTATCTTTTTCAACATCAATGATGTCATTAATAATGTAGATGCTGCCAGATAATATGCAGAATATTACGAATGCTGCTATTACATTTAGCCAGTCTGCTGGATTTAAAAAGTTTAAAGAGAATACCAGTCCAATAAATATTACGATATTCTTGTACCACTGCTTGGGGCGCATGGAATGAATTAATTCTTTAATCATATATGATAAATAGATAAAAGACTATTTAAAATTTATCTTGATTAAGTAAATGATAAAATCTATTGAAGAAGTTTAATTATATCAGAGGAACAATATACAATTAGGATGATGGTAATTTGCTAGTATTTATGGATTTTATTGTATTCATAGCTCTTTTAATTATTTTAATATTCAGTGGTATAATTACCACCCGAACACTTTCGGTGATATCCTCCTATTTAAAGCTGGGTCATTTTGGGGGAGGATTTATTATCATGGCCATTGCCACGGGAATACCAGAACTTATAGTAGGGTTAACAGCAGCTTTAACTGGTGTACCTCAACTTTCTCTGGGAGATGTTATCGGATCAAATATAATCAATCTCTCTTTGGTAATGGGAATAGCAGTCATTATATCAGGCAATGTCCATTTTAAGGAAAATGCAATTAAAAAAAGTACTGTATACCTATTTTTTTTATCATTTCTGCCGGTAGTTCTAGCCCTTGATCAGAATTTATCCCGAGTTGATGGGTTTATTCTCCTTTCTACCTACGTTATCTATTTGATGATTATTATTAGAGGCAGGGATAGTGAATCTGAAGAAGAAGTGGGATACCGTGAATTTATAAAAAGTTCGCTGTTTTTCAGTGTTGGTGTGATAGCTCTGGTTTTAAGTGCCCGTTACTTGGTGGAGTATACAACAATAATTGCATCCGAAATGAATATATCCATTCTGGTAATTGGAGTTTTCTTGTTGTCTTTTGGAACGTCTATACCAGAACTGGTATTTGAAACCATATCTTTACTTCATGGTTATAAATTACTGGCAGTAGGAGATCTTATGGGGAGTACTGTGGCTAATTCCACCCTTATAATTGGATTAGTAGCAATTTTAAGTCCTATATCCATATCTAATTTTGGATTGTTTCAAATGGTTGCCTTATTCTTTGCAGTAATTCTATTAATTTTTACTCTATTTATCAAAAGCAAGAAAGGAGTCACCAGATTCAGGGCATTAATCTTAATCGGAGTATATGTATTATTTTTAATAACTACTCAGTATACACTATTTATATAATGAATAGCGCTCTAGAATGGAAAATTTATCCATTTTTTTAATATAAATCAATTATTTTTAATATCAACCTTTTTTAGTTTCAAATAGTTTAATGGTCTTTTAAATGTAAATAGAAAGTTTTAAACTTAATTCAAATATTAATACTAGTATATAAATAATATTATTCAAAACATAACTGAAGTTGGGTTAATGGAAGTTGACATGACCTTTTTTTTGGGGGGAATTAGTTGTCTCATGATCAAAGTTTAGATTTTACAGAGGAGATATTGGAGAATTTCAGCGATGCGTTCATTGCAGTTGACAATAATTTCAGGGTAAAATATGTTAACCAGGCTGCTGAACTTATTTCAGCTAAAAAAAGAGATGAAATTATAGGAAAAAATGTGTTAAATGCTTTTCCACGGATTAAAAATACAGCAATACAGGATAAGTACGAAATTGTTAAAAAAGAAAGGAAGAGTATGGAATTTGAGACATTTTTTAATATACCTCCCTTTGAAAACTGGTTTTATTTCCGTGTTTATCCCGCTAAAAGGGGATTTAATATATTTCTACATGATATAACTGAAAGAAAGAAATCAGAATTAAAATTAGTTCAAAGTGAACAGGATCTGAGATTAAAACTGGATAGTATTTTTCATCCCCATTACCAGATAAGTGGAGATGAATTTGGTAATGTAATAGACAGTCAGGAAATACAGACGTTAATGGATAAATTTTATGATATAACTAATCTTCCTTTTGCCATACTTGACACCCACGGTAATCTACTTGCTTCAACCGGGTGGCAAGATATATGCACAAATTTCCATCGCCTGAATAAGGAGACCTGCGAAAACTGTTTGGAAAGAGATTTAAAACTAACAAAGAAATTGAAACAGGGCGATTACCGTCTCTACAAATGTAAAAACCAGATATGGAATATGGTCACTCCTATTATCATTGGAGAAAATCACATGGGAAATCTTTACATGGGCCAGTTCTTTTTAGACCATGATGTTATTGACTATGAAAAATTTAAAAGACAAGCAGAAAAATTTGATTATAACCCGGAAGAGTATATGGATGCCGTGAAAAAGGTACCCTGCTGGAGCAGACAGTATGTAAATAAAGTGATGGAGTTTTACTCCCATTTGGCCCAGATGATATCGCGGTTGAGCTACAGTAACCTGACCCTGGCAAAAACCCTTCAAGACTACAAGAAGGCTTCATCAGAACGGGACCGTTTCTTTAACTATTCACTAGAGCTGTTGAGTATAGCTGATTTTGAAGGCTACTTTAAACAGGTTAATCCTACCTGGGAGTCTACTATGGGATGGTCTAATACAGAATTATTATCAAAGCCTTACACGGATTTTATTCATCCTGATGACTATGAAACTACCATGAAAATTTCCAAGGATTTAACTAAGGGAAAAGCCATTATAAACTTTAGAAACCGCTTCAGATGTAAAGACGGATCTTATCGGTGGGTTTCATGGAATTCCTATCCATTCCTGGAAGAAAAATTAGTTTTTGCATCAGCCAGGGACATAACTGAGATTATAAATTATGAAAAAGCCATTAAAAAGAGCGAAGAACACTTTTCTCTTACAATAAAAGCAGTAAACGAGGGATTGTGGGACTGGGAAATTCCAACAGGAAAGACCTATTTCAGTCCAACCTACTATACTATGTTGGGATATGAAGATAAGGAATTTCCAGCGTCATATGAATCATTTAGATCTTTAATTCACCCAAATGATGTAGAAAAAGTTGAAGCCGGTTTAAATGAACACATCAAAAAAGGTGAAAATTATACCATCGATTTTCGGATGAAAACGAAGCAGGGCGAATATATATGGATCCAGGGAAGGGGCAGGGTGATAACAACAGATAAAAGTGGGTTACCTGTAAGAATGGTAGGTACTCATACAGATATTACCCAACGTAAACACGTGGAAGAAGCGTTAATGGAGTCAAAACAGAAATTTAAGGCTATTTTTGAAAATGCTGGCGAGGCCATAATACTACTGGATCAGGAGGGAACGGTTTTAGAAGCAAATAAAATGATTGAAGAGATGTCAGGATTTTCTCGTGAAGAAATAATCGGCAAAAAATTTATAAAATTCATTCCTCAACTGAATATAGATTTCGATACATTATCTGCCTTTAACGACTTATTCATTGGAAAAAACATGAAAAACATGGATTTGACAATTAACAATCGTGCAGGTGAAAAAGTTTCTGTAATAGCTCATCCATCTACCATAAAAAACGGCGATAATATCCGTGGAATTATCATAATACTGGAAGATGTAACTGATCGTAAAAGGGCGGAAAAGGAGTTAAAACAGTCCATTAAAGATAAGGATGTTCTTTTGAGAGAAATTCACCACCGGGTTAAAAATAATATGCAGATAATATCCAGCCTTTTAAATCTCCAGAGTCGTCATGTGGATGAGGATGAAACCCGAAGCGTTCTAAAGGAGAGCCAGGGTAGAGTGAAATCAATGGCCATGATCCATGAAAAACTTTATCAGTCAACTGATTTTAGTTATATAGATTTTGGAAAATATATTGAAGAACTAGTCTTTGACCTTTTTTACACTTACGGAGTTAATCCAACCATAATTAAACCAGATATCCAGGTGGGTGATTTTGAGATCAATCTGGACACAGCTATTCCTTGCGGTCTTATAATTAACGAATTGGTAACTAACAGTGTGAAGTATGCTTTTCCTAATGGTAAAAGCGGCACTATTAAGGTGGAGTTTAAATCAGTAGGTGAAGAATATTTATTGACAGTTGCTGATGATGGGGTAGGTTTACCCCCAAATATCCAGCCGGATAAAACAGACACTCTCGGTTTGCAGCTGGTTACCAGTTTATTAGATCAGTTAGAAGGGGAATTAGAATTGGACAGAACCAGGGGAACTATGTATATCATTAAATTTAAGGATATAAATTACAGGAAAAGGATTTAACTATTAATTATTCCATTATTGTTTAAAAATGGGAAATAGAATAATTCTTCTTTTAAATCCTCTTTTAAACCATTATTAATTTTCATAGGTCCAATAAAACCCATAATATTTGCGGGATTATATTGATCTGAACTTCCCCTTTCTTTAATCATCTCATCTAGTTGGGGATCATTGGGACTAAATACAGTTGAAATAACGATTATAGATAAAGCAATAGCAAGGGATATGTAAATAATCAAAAATAGTGTCTGACTCTTTTTGGAGCGAGGTCCAGTTTTTATTCCTAAGTCATGAGGTAGTTTTTCCAGGTAATCTCCCTTATTTAGGAAATCCGTCTTTTTTTCAAGGTAACGCAGATTTCCACCGCATTTACATTTCTTATATTTATTGGGGGATTCTCCATTCTTTAATTTAATGTATCCCATACATTTTTCGCATAAAATATAACCCATAAGATGCCCCCTAATTTAATAATAATCTTTTTGTTAAGTTACATAAATATAATATATGTTATTAAGTTTTATTGTGTGATTCGATGAACAAATTATTAGAAGTACTTAAGGATTTAAAGGGCCAGAAAGTAGTTTTTAAATGGGGTGAACATGGAAAGGAATTTCAGGCTCTAATCAAGGATGTTAATCTCACTCGAAAAACAGTGGCCCTGGAGTATCTTGATGAAAGGGTTAGTACTGGTAGTGGTTTGTGCTGTCCTTTAATAAATATCAAAAGAGTGGAAGGAAACACGATTATTTTAAATACAAACAATGATTGAACCTAAAAATATTAGTATACTATTTAATAGATAAATTAAGCCATCAATAATTATATTTTTAGATTCAGAATTAATAAGCTTGGTAAATATCTTCTAAAACACTATTTATATCATTTTGAACAGACATACCTTGTTCCACAGTGTCGATTGGTACATTATTAACGAAGATAGAGATGATTAATTTTTTCCCGCTTTTAGTAGTCATGTAACCAGCCAGCGATTTACTAAGAAGAATGCCCCGGTCATAGAGTTTATCATCACTTAAGGTTGTACCAGTTTTAGCTCTGACCTTACCATAAATGGAACTGCTATTGTTTACGATTCCGGATAGAGTTCCATCATATCCCATGATAGGCAGGCTGTCGTAGAAATTCTGGAAGTAAGACTGCTGGGACACATATTTTAAAAGCTGGTTAGTGGTCTGTGGACTTATCCGATCAGATGGAGATCCTCCACGACCATCACTAAGTGCAATGCTATCCGAGTTAACACCAGCTTTATTTAGAAATGATCCTTCCAGTGCCATACCCTGGTCAAAGGTTTTATCTCCATTTTTGGCAGCTAAAAGTGAAACCAGTGTATCGGCCTGCTGATTCTGATTGACCTTTAAGATTAACTTAATATTCTCGCTGAAAGGTAGTGATGTTAGAACAGCCACTTTGTTATTTTCTTCATAAGTGGTAGTATTATTTAATAATTCCAGGTGATTATCAGCCTTTACTGAAGATGTGACAGTGATTCCTTCTCTTTTTAGTGCTTCAATAAAAAGTGATCTGGCAAAATTGGATGGATCCCTAACAGTAAAAGTTCGAATAATAGGGGTGGAATTAGCTGGAATCTGACCTTTAAGTACAATTTTACCATTACCATGATCATTAACAGTGATGTTGGCCTTTCCAGATTCCACGGTAACAATCTGGGAGGTCACATTGTATATACTGGTTTTGGGTCTCCAATTTACTGTAGCATTTTCTCCTACTTTGCCTGGTGAAATTTCAAAATCTATGAGATTGTCATTTATCATTATAGGACTAATCATATATTCTCCAGTAGGTGAGGCTACAGTTTCAAAAAGCCGGTCATCAATAATCACATTACCATCTATTCGCTTTATACCTGAAGCTTTAACCTGCCGGGCCAGTTCATCCAGTCCACTTAAATGATTTTCTGGGGTTAATGTAACTCCATCTATGGCATTTGCATCACCATGATCCAGGTTGGTAAAATTTATTTTGTTGTCAGGGGTGTTACGACCATTCATGGTGGGATCGCCACTGGCCACCAGTACCAGGTTACCTTTAAGTGCTCCTTCATCGTCCAAGTCTCCGGTGTAGTAGACGGGAGTTTCAAACTTGTAATCGGGACCATAAGCATTCAGGGCAGCAGCACAAATAAAGATTTTAGTAACGGATCCAGGTACAAACATCTGTTCACTATTTTTTTCAAAAATAATTTCACCAGTATCCATGTCCTCAACCAGTATACCCCAGGTGGACTGATTATAATAAGAGGTATTAGTTATGGAATTTATGTCTGATGATAAGTTATAAGATACATTAGTAGTATTAGTTGAAGTATTATTGGTATCATTCACATCCTGGGCAGTGGTGAAGTTTCCCAATACTGCAACAACAAAAATAAGCGACACTATTACAATTGAGATGATTTTATACTCATTTACCATTCTATAACTCCTGAACTAGCTAGAATCTGTTATACTATTATTAATATGGTCAAAATTATTTATAAATTTATAAATTTATAAATTATCCCTTCTTTAATACTCCTACCACTGGGAATTTTTCCAGTAAATCAACGCCGTGAGGAGCTTTCTCCAGAGCAGGACTTAAATCTTCTCCAGCACTGTGGGTTACCTGGTGTTCACCATTCTGCCAGAGAAAACTATGAGAAACATCGTAAATTTTACCTTTGTAAGCTACATATGCCCGCTTACCACCTTTTCCATTGAATTTTTTAAGTTCTTCCAAGGTGAACTGTTTCATAAAAAATAATTAGTTTCTGTTGGTTTTTATAATTTACTAGTTAGAAACTCTAATTAATTTTAAAATTTACCAATTAACTGGTGTGTGTTATCTAATCATTTTCTAAATTTTTTCTAATAAAAGAAAGAATAAAGGAGTTTTTATTCCAGGAATTTAGATACAAATGGTGATGTATCACCCCTACGCATGAAATGTCCAGATGGTCCTTCTCCCAGGAACTCTGAAAACCAGGATTCATGCTGAATCTCCTCATTTAGTATGGAAAGCGACAGATCATAGGTCCTGTGATCTTTACCTGCAGTTAAATTACAGATATTGGTGTACTGCCTGACGGCACATCTTTCTGCTCCCACCAGAACCTCTAAAATTTTATTAACGTCGTTGGTCTTTTCAGGCAGGTAAGCAGGAGGACATCCAGATATATCATGGAATTCTTTCATGTCCTGTGGTATTTCACCGCCCAATTCGTATATTCTTGGTACCAACGCTTCAAAGTGGTTACGATCCTCTATACGCGCTGTTTCTGCAATTTCTTTTATACCTTCTCCTTCCAATCCTATGAGGTTCACTCTTAAGATTGTGTAATAATAGAAGGTAGTTAATTCTGCTGCAGCATTTTTAACCAGGAGTTCAACCAGTTCATCAACATTTATACCAGTGTTTTCAACCATTTCACGAGTAACTTTTGCCATATAATTTCACCCCATATAACTATTATTCTTGGATATAGATATTTTTTTTGAAAATAATACTCAAAATGGAGATTTTGAGACTTTTTAAGTGAAATGAATATTAATCAAAAATTAAAAGATCAATTAAAAAATGGGAAAAATATCATTTTTTTTTAAATTTTTCAGTTTTTCTTTAAAAAATTAATAATAAAATTAAGTTTTAACCTAAGGCCACATCTAGGATCATCATTAAGGTAAACCCAATCATGGCAGTTAAAGTGGCCAGATCTATATTTCCTTCCCGTTGGCACTCTGGAATAATGTCCTCAATAACCACGAAGATCATGGCTCCAGCAGCAAAGCTCAAAGCATAGGGCAGAAGGCCGGTAAATATAGTGACCATAAGGGCCCCCACGACTCCTGCTACAGGTTCCACCAGTCCAGATAACTGCCCATACCAGAAACTCTTCTGGCGAGATAAACCTTCTCCTCTAAGGGGTAGGGATACTGCCATACCCTCTGGGAAGTTCTGGATTCCAATACCAATGGCCAGGGATATTGCTGCAGCCAGACTGGTAATGGTCAGGTTGGAAGCAGCTGCTCCAAAGGCCACGCCTACAGCCAGGCCTTCAGGGATGTTATGTAGAGTTACGGCAATTAACAAAAGACGATTACGGTGCCAGGTTGTTTTTATACCTTCAGCTTCTTCCAGGGCACATCCTGGATGTAAATGGGGAATTACCCGATCTACCACTGCCAGAAACAGACCCCCAGTTAGAAAACCTAAACTTGCCGGCAGCCAGTTAAGAAGGCCCTGTCCGCTGGACATCTCAATAGCAGGTGCTAAAAGTGACCAGAAACTGGCAGCGATCATAACACCTGCAGCAAACCCAAGAGAACCGTCCAAGATTTTACGATTCATTTTAACGGTAAAAAAAACGGTTGAAGCACCAGCTGCAGTCATAAACCAGGTGAAAATAGTGGCAATCAGTGCCTGTATAACTGGGTGAAAATTAACAAAAGAGTTCATAATATATATTATTGCAAATATATTATATTTTTCTCTACATTTTTGTTCCATTCCCTATTTAGTTCCCCAATTCTTTTAAATTTCATTGGTTTTAGTGACAATCTATAGAAAAGACAATTTTTTATTATTTTAGTCAAATTAAAAAAAGTAAAAAATAAGATACATTCAAAAAAAGTAAAAATAAATGAATCATTCAAATTTAAACGAGTAAATAAACATATTAAATGTTTCATTCATTGAAGGAAACTTTTCAGGTGTGGTAACTCCCCCCAGTAGGTATGCGGTTCCATTCCTCTCAAACCAGGCTTGCATATACTGGAGCTGGCCTTCTACCGTTTTTTCCTTGACTACAACTATTTCATAGGGATTATTGTTTACAGTTAAATTTTCCCAGGATACTATGGTAATATTTCGGTTTTTATCTGCTGAAATCTCAGTTACAGCATTTTCCAGAAGTCCTTTTACAGTTTCATTGGATTGTAATTTGTGGTTATCCACATAGATATAGGTGGATGTATCATTAGGATCTCCTATGGTCGCCAACCAATCTGGTTCAGTATAATTCTGCCAGTTGTTAGGATAGAAGAAGCTGAAACCATTACCATTATAGGTTGATGCGTTAATGTCCTTAGCATACGTCTCTGCATCAGCTATACGCTGCTGATCAGGGTTTTGATTTAAAAAATTCGTACATCCTGAAACTGAAACAGCTAAAACGAGTAGAAAAATTAATAATATATATTTTTTCATTTTAATCATCCTAACACTATTATTGTTATAAGGTTTTTTTTCTATTAACTATTGAGAAATTTATGTAAGAATTTAAGAATAGTTTCTATTTTTTAAATAATCTTAATTTTTAGGCCTCTTAAATTTTGGATTCGTTCTTGCACTAATTTGTTCTTTCAATAGTAAAATTTATTATTTGATCAAGATTTGTTAGTTACAACAATTAATCAGTTTATAGATTATAAACCATTTTATAATCCTTTTCTTAAATTAACTTAACTATTCAACAATTTTAGATAGTCATATTTATAATTAAATCTAATTTTAAGATTAGGGTATCTTTATTATACATTTAAATTGTAAATTTTTTAAAGGGGGGTTTGTATGGCTGAAAAACTATTAAATCAATATGAAAAACCCGGAAGACAACATTACAAGATTCTGGGCTTGAGTTGGGCAGGATGGGTTTTTGATTTTTATGATCTTATTCTTTTCACTTTTCTTATTATACCTATTGGGGCAGAACTTGGAATATCTCATCTGCAGCTGTCATATGCACTGGGCTTGTCTTTAGCTGCCACTGCTGCGGGTGGAGTTGTATTCGGCGTGTTATCTGATCGAATTGGTCGTAAAAAAATACTTCAGTTGACTATAATAGTTTACAGTTTAGGAACTTTTCTGTGTGGTTTCGCATTTAATCTGGAATCCTTGATCATATTTAGGATCATAACTGGTCTGGGAGTTGGTGGTGAATGGGCCACTGGACAGACCTTTATCGGCGAAACATTTCCTGCAAAATATAGAGGCCGTTACACATCATTTATGCAGAGCGGAGCACCTTTGGGAATTTTACTGGCATCAGTTGTAGGAGGATTTCTCTTACCCAATATTGGTTGGAGGTACTGTTTCATGATATCTGTGCTGCCGGCATTGATGGTAATTTTTGTGCGAAGAGGACTTCCAGAATCAGATGTTTGGCTTCAAGAATCCAAGAAAAAGACCATAAAAACTGTTAAAAAGATTAAATATTCCAGTTCTAAATTTTTAACCCTTTTTACTAAAAAATATCGGAAAACATTTTTGCTAGCCTTAGTATTATCTATTTTTGGTCTATCCACTTACTGGTTCACATATTCATGGCTTCCCGATTATCTTTACATGGAAAGAGGTTTTTCTCTTACTAAATCTGCAGAATGGATTATTGTAACTCAGCTAGGAGGTCTTTTGGGTTATCTCTCCTTTGGATATGTGGCTGATCGTCTGGGCCGTCGCCCAGCTTTTACTATCTACACATTTATAATGGCACTGGGACTGGTTATGATCACCATCTGTTGGAATTGTCTTATAGGGGATCCTCAGCTAATACTATTTTTCATGTTCCTGGTCGGTTTTGGAACTGGGTTTTTTGGGGGGTTCGGTGCCTTGTACTCTGAAATATTTCCCACCACAATTAGAAACACTGCCAGTGGAACAGCATTCAACGTGGGTAGAGGTGTACAGTTTTTCACCCCGGTACTAATTATTTTAATAGCCCAGGTCTATGATTTAGGAGCAGGAATATTTTTAGCAGCAATATTTGCTGTAGCCACTGGATTGTGGATTTGGATGTTTCCTGAAACCAGGGGAACAGATTTAATGGAAATTGAAACTTAAGTGGGGAACACATCAGCTTATCTTAAAATCATGATTTTTTAGATAGATCTATTTAGATATATTCAAATGGAGGTAGCAAGATATAATTAACATGAAAGTGTAGTGTTAATCTTTTGTTGAGGGCATGGTTTTATGAATCTTTCCTATTCGATCTTAGGAATTATATTACTGTTATTTGCGTTTGGATCAATATCTTTTGCTCTAGTAAGTTTTAGAAGACGTATATCTAATATGCACACGTATTTTAGTTTATTGCTTTTTTCATCTTTTTTCTGGTGTTTAGGTTCGGGCATGGAATTATTAAGCTGGCAGGCCGGGATGAAAATTTTTTGGCTCCAGTTCAGCTATTTTGGAGCAACTACTGCCGCCCCTGTTTGGTTTCTTTTTGTTTTAAGTTTTGGTAAATATGAAAAATATCTTAAACCACAATTTATAGCATCATTAATGATAATACCGGTTTTTATCTTAATAATGGTTTTTACCAATCCATGGCACCATCTTTTATGGCCCAGCATAACTCCTGTATCAAACCTGCCAGGATCACTCTTAATTTTTGAATATGGACCAGTATATTGGACTAATATTATTTACAGTTTTTTCCTGATTATAGTCGGGGTGTCTGTTTTAATTCATATGCTCTCTTTGGCACCAGATAATAAAAGGCATAAAATCTATATTTTAATATTAAGTGGACTAATACCTATTATTTTTAATTTAATTAACAACGTGGGTTTAATATTTGTTCCAGGTTTGGATATAACTCCTATAGGTTTGGTATCGGGTTTATTACTGATTTTTATAGGTGTTTTTAAATTTAATCTGTTGGACATACAGGATATAGCTCATAAAATCCTTATTGATAATATAACCAGTGGAATAATGGTTTTTAATAAAGATGATGAATTGTTGGAGGTTAATCCTGCAACTAGTAAGCTTGGTGTAACGCGAGACAATGTTGGTCAAAACGTGAATGAAGTTTTAGCTCCTCTCCCTGAGATTAAGTCGTTTTATGAGAAAGAGGAACTGGATAATGAAATTTACATTGAACATTTAGATATTTGGGTTCAATTGGAAGTAATAGATCTTTACAGCTTTGAAGAAACATATGTGGGGCGGTTACTGAGATTTGATAATATCACCAAGCGTCGAAAAACAGAGGAAGCACTAAAGATAAGTGAACATAAAAGTCGAACCATACTCCAGGCCATACCAGATATGATGTTTGTAATTAACCGTGAAGGTAATTTCATGGATTATAACGTTCATAACGAGATAAAGCTGGCTATACCACAGGAAGATATTATTGGGAGTAATTTGTCTAGTTTGGGGCTTACATCATCTGATCTGGATCTGGCAATGGCTAAAATTAGAATGGCGCTGGATAAGGGCAGCATAGAACAATTTGAATATGAAATTGAATTACCATCGGGCATTGGCTACTTTGAAGCCAGGTTAATAAAATTAAATCCTGGCGAAGTTCTGGCAATAATAAGGGACATGAGTGAAATAAAAGAAATACAGAAATCACTCCTAGAGTCAGAGGCCCTTTATAGAACCATATTTGAAAATACAGGTGTTCCAACTGGTATATTTGATACAGAGGGATATTTTACACTGCTAAATCAGAAGATGATTAAATTTTTAGGATATTCCAGGGAAGAGCTTCAAACCAGGAAGTGGATGGAGTTTGTGTACCCTGAAGATCTGCCAATGATGCTGCAATATCACCAGAAAAGAGAGAAGGATCCGGAATCTGCTCCTAAGATTTATGAAGCCCGATTGATTGATTCTCAAAAACAAGTACATACCAGCCAGATCAATGTGGATAAAATTCCTTTTATGGATGAATTCGTGGTATCTGTGGTAGATATCACCCCTCTTAAGGAAGTTCAGATGGAATTGACTGAGAGTGAAAGGAAATACAGAGAGATATTTGAAAATGTGCAGGATGTATTTTACCAGGCTGATAATCAGGGATACATCCTGGATATTAGTCCATCTATCAAAAGATACTCTGGATTTGAAAGAGAGGAACTCCTGGGCAGAAAACTGGATGAACTATATGTATATCCTGAAAAAAGGGAAGAACTCTTAAACATAATCAAAAAAGAGAAAGAAGTAGTAGATTTTGAAGTGCAGCTAAAAAATAAAAGGGGTAATGTACTTTACGTATCTGTTAATGCCCACCCATTATTAGATGGTGATAAACAGGTTATAGGGGTTGAGGGATCCCTTAGGGACGTTACCGAACGAAGGAAAGCGAATGAAAAAATCGCTTACCACATGGAATTGGAAGAGATGATCATGGACATATCAAAAAACTTCATAAACAAACCCTTAGAACTATTTGATGAAGCCGTTAATGATGCAATCGAACGAATTGCTAAATTTATCCAGGTAGATCGAAGTTATTTATTTATCAGCAGTGCGGAGGGTGATTATCCAACTAATATTTATGAGTGGTCTGCCCCGGGGATCAAACTCCAGATGGAGGGTATAAAAAAATTGAAAGACCCACATTTTCCATGGATGGCTAAGTGTTTTCAGGAATCTGGAGTGGTTCATATTGACAGGATAGAAGATCTGCCTGATGAAGCTGAAAATGAAAAAGAGTTGTTTGCAATTCAGAATGTGAAATCCATGGTGGCTGTGGCCTTAAAGGTTTATGGAGAGATTATTGGATTTATTGGATTTTATTTGGTTAAAGAGGAAAGAGAGTGGGATAAGGAAACAATAAATATTTTGATGTTACTAGGTGAGATTTTCACCAACCTACTGGAGAAAAGAGATAAAGAAAAGGCCCTTAAACAATCTCTGGAGGAAAAAGAGATCTTATTAAAGGAGATCCATCACCGGGTTAAAAACAACATGCAGATCATATCATCTCTTTTAAATCTTCAGTTAAATCTGGAGGATGAAGAAAAGACAAAGGGTCTTTTAAAGGAAAGCCAAGGCCGAATTAAATCCATGGCCATGGTTCATGAAAAACTCTACCAGTCCACTGATTTAAGCCATATCAACTTTGGGGAATATCTGGATAACTTAGTCAAAGACCTTTTCTACAGTTACGGTATTCCCACTGATTCAATAAAGTTGGTGATTGATGCTGAAGATATTGAAATAAACATTGATACTGCTATTCCATTGGGACTGATTGTCAATGAATTGGTAACCAACTCATTAAAATACGCTTTTCCTGATAAAAAAGGAAAAGTGGAGGTGGGATTCCAAAAGGTTGAAGATGAATACATCCTGAAAATTTCTGATGATGGGGTGGGACTACCACCTGATCTGGATGTTGAGACTACCAAAACATTGGGATTGAAACTGGTTTATAGTTTGTCTGAACAACTAGATGCCACTCTTAAGGTTGATACTGCTCATGGTACTAAGTTTGAGATATCATTTAAAGAAATAAGCTATGAGGAAAGAATATAATACTTATTTAATATGTTTGAAGCAAATTTTAAAATATTTTTAATGGATCTAATTGGTTTAGATACATTAAAGGAAGGTTCTGAATGATGTAAATGTTCTGAATGATATATTTATTTTTTTGAAAATGCATAATATTACTAAATAAAACCGAGCAGTGTATTTTAAAACACAAAGAATAAATTTTTGATTTTTATAAAGAGTTTTTAGGTTTTTTTAAAATTGGAATACATGTTAGGGGTGATATTAAATGATAAAAACTGATATTAGTGCGGAACCAGGAAAACAAGAGATTGTCATTACAAGGGAGTTTGAGGCGCCACGTGAGCTTCTATTTAAAGCGTTCACAGATCCGGAACTTTATGTACAGTGGATAGGACCACGAGATCTTACAATGACATTGGAAATATTTGAACCTGAAGACGGTGGATCATGGAGGTACATCCAAAAGGATCCCGGTGGTAATGAATTTGCATTTCACGGAGTCAATCACGAAATTACAGCTCCAGAGAGAATTATTGGGACATTTGAGTTTGATGGACTTCCAGAAAAAGGACACGTCATTCTGGAAAAATCGACATTTGAATCATTGCCCGGTAATAGAACAAAGTTAACGTCTATATCCATCTTTTTTGCAGTGGAAGATCGTGATGGGATGCTCCTATCTGGTATGGAGGAAGGAATTAATGATTCATATAATCGTCTCGATGAACTATTAGACGAGATGCAAAAATAGGGTTTAGATTGTATAAATAAGGGGGCAATATTGTATGCAAAAAATCGTGCCATTCTTATGGTTTGATGGTAAAGCAGAGGAGGCTGCGAAATTCTATACTTCCATTTTTAAAAATTCAAAGATTGGAAGAATAACTCGTTATGGAGAGGTTGGACCTGGATCTGAAGGAGGAGTAATGTCTGTAGCATTTCAATTGGAAGGACAAGATTTTTACGCCTTAAATGGAGGTCCACTATACACCTTCACACCGGCTGTATCCTTCTTCGTGAAGTGCGAGACCCAGGAAGAAATAGATGATTTGTGGGAGAAGCTCTCTGAGGGGGGAGAAACTCAGGGACCGGGCTGGATTAAGGACAGGTACGGCTTGTCGTGGCAAGTTGTGCCTACTCTTTTAAATGAACTTTTAAATGATCCTGATCCTGAAAAATCCCAGAGAGTTGTGGAAGCCATGCTTGAAATGGATAAACTTGAAATAGAAAAATTAAAGCAGGCTTACGAGGGGGTAATGATTTAAGAAGAAAATTGGTTATGTACTATTTTGTCTAAGTAGTATTAAATGATTTAGCAGTTTTTTAAGTAGATTTTTCAAGACTTGAACCGAACATTTAAAATTCAAAAAAAATCTATTACCATGGACCAGGAAAAGTGGATAGCCCTATTGGCATTAGAAAATTTTCAGTCCCATATTCTTATTGGGGATTAGTTTTCGCAGTTTTATTTTTATAACCCTTTTGGAGGATAGATTTATCATACAAGTTAACAAAAATTCTCTTATATAAATACAGTTATATATTATAGTGATATAAAAGGGGTGTAGTTTCTTTGGGGTTGGGAAGTAGATATGCTTCAACTCTAAAGATTATTCTTATTTTTATTAAGCCCCCATTTGTAGGAGTGATAGTTATCCATCCTAAAGATGATAAAGTGCTGGTATATCTGGATGTTAAGGCCGAAAAAATATTTCTGCCCAGCGTACTTAAAATAGTCAAAGATGTAAGCAGACTCTGCGGATTTGATGAGAAGGCATCCCAGGGGATAATGTTAGCCACCGAGGAAGCTTGCACTAATGTTATTGAACATGCCTACAGTCCTGAAGAACAGGGCCGCTATCAACTTGAAATTAAAAGAAAACCAGGAAAAATGGTGGTAATAGTAAAGGACCAGGGCATACCCTTCAACCTTAGGCTTCTAGACCAGGATGAAATACCTGAAATAGGCTTTAGACTGATGAAGACCTATAGTGATGATGTTAAAAGTAAATATCGGGGTAAAAAAGGTAAAGAAGTTAAAATTATCAAATATCTTCCATATGAATCTCTTGATGAAGGTGGCTCTGAAGCCTCAAAGGAAGAGTTGGCACCGGCATCTGATGAGGTTACACTGAGGATTATGAAAGGGGAGGATGCTGTTGATCTGGCCCGGTGCATTTACAGGGTTTATGGTTACACTTATCCTCATGAAGCTGTTTATTACCCGGAATTATTTGCATCATTAATTGAATCAGGACTGGTAACTTCCTGTGTGGCTCTTAACCAGGCAGGTGAAGTTGTTGGCCACCTCGGAGTTTTCATAGATGAAGTAGAAGATAAAGTCGGTGAGTCTGCCCTGGCAGTGGTGGACCCCCGCTACCGTGGAAGGGGATTATTTCCACAGATGAAAAAAATGATGATGGAGGAGATACGACGCAAAGGATTTAAAGGGCTCTACAGCAGGGCAGTGACGGTTCATGAGGCATCGCAGAGGGCCAATGTAAAGATGGGTGCCAAGGAGACTGGTTTCATATTAGCCCATTCCCCACCAACTGCTATATTCAAGAGAATGACTACCGAGAAGAGCTATTTAAGAAGGACAGTAGCTCTTTTCTACATTGGTGTGGCTGAAGATGAAATACAGGAGGTTTATCTGCCCCCTGCCCACGGCGAGATATTAAAAAAGATCTATAAGCACACGGATCTCCACAGGATTTATAAAAAACCTGAAAATAGGGGTAAAGTTTATTCTGATTCTATAATTAATATTCATGTTTTATCGGAGATGTCCAGCGCCTTTCTCCGCGTGGGAAGATATGGAAAATCCTTCCTCTCGGAACTGGCTTTAAAAGTCCAGGATTTATGCCAGCACAAAGTAGAACTCATAGTTCTTGACCTGCCCTTAACTGATCCAGTAACCAGCTGGATGTGCAGTGAAATTGAGAGGATGGGCTTTTTCTTCAGTGGTCTCATGCCAGAATATTTGCATGGAGATGCTTTACGCCTGCAGTATCTTAACAATGTACCCTTCAACCCGGATACTGTGGATGTGTATTCTGATTTTGGTAAAGAATTATTCAATTACATTGTAGGGGAGTGGAAGTCTCACCAGAAATTTTTCTAATGAAAAAATTTTGTTAAGTGGTGTTCTTATAAGCAAAAATTTGTTAATTGATGGTTTAGAATGATGAAGCCTTTAAAAAATTTTATAGATGGTGTGGATTTATGGAGTCTAAATAACCGGTTATTATATCCTTTTAATGAATATTTTATTAGTGATAGAGGGACAAAATTGTGGAGGTTATACTATTATGCAATTAAACCAGGAAATTGAATCATTGACTGAATCTTTTGCCTCTAAACAGATGGAGATTTTTCGTTGGTTGCACCAACACCCGGAACTGGCATATCATGAAGTGGAAACCGGACAATACATAAAAAAATATCTGGAAGAGCTACCAGGTTTTGATGTTTTATATCCCGTGGCTAAAACCGGAAGTAAGGCAGTTTTACATGGGGATAAGCCTGGAGTTGCAGTGGCCATCCGGGCTGATATGGATGCCCTACCCGTAAAAGAAGAAACTGGACTACCATATGCTTCTAAGGCTAAAACAAGTTATAATGGCAATGAAACAGACGTGGCCCATGTATGCGGCCACGATGCCAATACTGCAATAGCGCTGGGCACAGCCACCATTCTCAGCAAATTAAAGGAAAATATAAAAGGGAGCGTGGTCTTTCTTTTCCAGCCAGCAGAAGAAGGAGCGCCAACCGGAATGGATGGAGGGGCCCTTACTATGGTTAAAGAGGGCGTACTAAAGGACCCAGAGGTTAAAGCTGTATTGGGGTTGCATGCCAATAACACCTGCTACCCAGGCCAGGTAATGGTACGGGAAGGAGCCACCCATGCCAGCCAGGACAGTATATTCATCAGGATCATCGGGGAGCAAGCCCACGGATCACAGCCCTGGAGCGGTAAAGACCCTATAGTAGCCGGTGCATCTTTAATCAACTCTCTTCAAACTTTAATCAGCCGTGAAGTAGACCTGCAGAAAGGGGCTGCAGTGATAACTGTGGGCTATTTCTGGGGAGGTATAAAAGTGAACATCATACCGGAAGGAGCAGACATGGGACTCACTGTACGTTCCCTAAATAAAGATAACCGGGATATCCTGGTTAAACGGATCAAGGAACTGGCCGAACTTAAAGCAGATATGCACGGATGCAAAGCCAAAGTTATCTTTGGCCAGCACTATCCCCTGAATATTAACAATGAGGAGCTCTACCAGAACCTGTTACCCACAATTGAACAAGTGGCACACCCTGAAAATGTGCTCTACTATTTATCCTCTACAAAATCCGAAGATTTTTCCTACTTCTCCCAGAAAGTCCCATCCCTTTACATGTATTATGGTGCAGCACCACTTAATAAGCCCATATCTGAGTCGAAACCCAACCACCATCCGGAATTCATGGTGGATGAGGCTGCTTTGAAGTTCGCCACCGGACTGGAGTGCAACCTCGTACTGGACTTACTGGAAAACCCTGAAAAACTTCCTTAGATCTAATGAAATATGGTTGGTTATTTTTGTAAATATTAATCTCTAATTAAACTAATTGAATGCATAATCTAAAAATTTTCTTTAAAATATAAAATTGAAAAAAGGGATATTAAGAAAGATCAATAATATAATATAGTTATCCTATGTGAGGCTGTGAATTTGAACAAAAAAGTTGTAATACCAATAATTATCATAGTGGCAGTATTTCTACTTGGAGTGGGCATTGTCTTTTCTGGTGTGGCTGATGATATAATATTTGATCAGATACCCTACAATTACACTTCATATATTTCCATACCTGCTAACAGTGCTGGACAAGGATCATGGGGTGGTTACTGTAATATTTATGGTAAGGGAAGAAATTTTAAATTCGATGTAAAAATACCTGGAGCTCAAAAACCTTACCTAGAACGGGAAGATTATAGTGACTTTTTAACCTACACTGAAAATGGATTAAATGGTACAGGAAAGATTAATGAAATTAATTTAACATATCAAACCCTAATATCCTTCATAAAAGGGGATTTTAAAGGTGCTCTATTTAATACACATTTAAATGGTGTTTTTAATATAACTTGTGCTGGCTGGACTGGTGATGGTACATTTAATAATAATGGAAAAACTTTCACAGGAACTTTCCGCATTGATGGAGTACATACTTACTGGCAAGGAAATTATAGTTTGGTGAATGAAGGCGACCGTATAGCCGTACCTGCCCACTATTTATGGTATCCCCAAGGAAGGCCATTGCAAATTACAAAGGTAAATAAAACATTTTACATGTAAATTATCATTAATGTTAATATTTTTTATAAAAACTTTATTTGGGACAAGGGGATGAAATAATCCAAAATAATGATCTAAAACTGCAGAAAGAAGACAGGCTCTTACTACTTTCCAGCAGAACAAAAGTTGATGATTTAACCAGTAAAAAAATAGAATCATTAATTAATCCGGAACTGGATTGGGATCATTTAGTTGAAATGGCCAATCACCATAGATTACTGCCGCTTTTATATGTAAATCTTAATTCCATATGTCCTGAAAAGGTTCCTGAAGAAGTTTTAGAAAATCTGAAAGAGGAATTTCATGAAAATGCTCGCAAAAATCTGCTATTAACTGGGGAACTGGTTAAAGTAATGAAATTATTGGAAAATAATGGCATAAATGCCGTTACTTATAAAGGTCCAGTTTTAGCTCATTCTATCTATGGTAACCTTGCTTATAGACAGTTTGGAGATATTGATATCCTAACTGATAAAAAAGGTGCGCTGAAAGCTAAAAATTTAATGATTTCAAATGGATATGAATTATACCAACCTATTAAAATTGATGATCAAATCTTTATGGAATTGGAATCAGAATATATATTTAAGAATAAAAATAATGGGGCAAAGGTTGAAATAAACTGGAACTTTGAAGGAAAATTTTTCTATTTTGCAGATAACCCCAACTTCCTATTTGAAGATTTGAAAGAGTTTGATATTAACAGTTTTAGACTTCACTCATTTTCATCAGTTAACCAAATATTAATGCTCTCAATACATGCTGCAAAACATAATTGGACTCGTTTATACTGGATTAGTGATATTTCACATTTCATCCAATCTCAGGATATAGATTGGGTTAACACACTTAAAAAGGCTGAAAAGTTGGGTATAAAACGAATATTAATGATCAATCTATTTTTGGCTCGAGATTTTTTTGGATTAGAACTTCCAGAAGAAATATTAAATTATCAAGATTCCTCCATAAATTCAATATTAATTAATATTAAAAAGAGAATTTTCAGGGAGAAAAAAAATTCATTGAATATATTTGAAAAATTCTTTTTAGATATAAAAAAGAGAGAAAAATTGTCAAATGGAATCAAAGACTGTTTAATAGGATTTACACGACCTAGCTATAATGATTTTAAGGATTTATCACTTCCAAAGAAGTTATTTCCATTATATCCATTTATAAGGCCCATGTTATTGGTAAAAAGGTATGGTAGAAACAGCATATAAAGTCAAATAACTAAAATAATTGATAAGTATTGTTGATCAGGTAAAATCAAAAATCTTAATTTAGACCTACTTAAGTATACGCTAATTATAAATATATCATACTTAAGATTTATTGAAAAGCATATATTAGATATTTTCGATGATTAAAATGAAAGATGTTACCTTTTTACTTCCTGCATACAATGAAGAACTTTCTATTGGAACGTTGATAAAGAAAATTCAAGAATTATATCAAAATTCCCATATCATTGTAATTGATAACAATTCCACTGATAAAACCGCCAGTATTGCTTCAAAATTAGGGGCTGAGGTAATTTTCGAAAAAAAACAGGGCAAAGCCCACGCCATACAGAAGGGATTTAATCATTCAGATTCTCAGTATGTTATTATGCTGGACGCAGACAATACCTACGATCCAGCGGATGCTTCTCGATTATTAGAACTTCTCAAAAATGATGATGCAGACTTAGTAATGGGATCACGATTAAGTGGTGATTTAGAAAAAGGGGCCATATCCCGAACCAACGTTATCGGGAACTATTTATTATCCCTGACTGCTCGTTTATTATATCACCCCATCTCTGATGTTTGCACTGGTTACTGGGCATTTAGAAAGGAAGTTGTTGATTATTTGCTTGCTGTGGGTATTGACTGTTCGGGCTTTGAAGTTGAAGCTGAAATGTTTGCTAAAGTATCTAAGGGGAACTTTAGTATAAGAGAAATACCTATCTCCTACAAGAAAAGAACAGATCAAGCAAAACTTAATTCATTTAGTGATGGTTTTAAAATATTTAAAACGCTTATCAATTATAAAATGAAAAGTTTGGAGATGATTTTTCTTGTTTTTACACTTTTAACAGCTTTAATATCTTTTTTTGATATATCATTTCTAAGAATTGTTATTGTATAATATCATCATTATTGGGATAAAATGAGAATTGCAATTATTGGTTCCAGAGGCATACCTGCTAAATACGGTGGTTTTGAAACATTCGCTGAGGGATTATCCACCCGGTTGGTTGAGAAAGGTTATGATGTAACTGTAAGTTGCGAATACCAAGATCCAAATGAAAGATTTGAGGATTACCATGGAGTGAAACTTTCTTATTTTCCACTTAAACCCCCAAATAGTTATTTTTTTCGTAAAATTTATGAAAATCTTTCGGATATTTATTTCCTTTTTAAGTTGACACACAAAAATGATGTAATATATTTTTTGGGAACAGAAGTGGGGATGTTTTTATTTATTCCCAAACTCCTCAAAAGGAATATAAAATTAATGGTTAACATTGATGGAGTCATGTGGAAGCGGACCAAATTTAACAGGTTAGAGAGGTGGCTACTAAAAATTAACCATAATTTTGCAACTAGATTCTCAGATGTGATAGTTGCTGATGCTGAAGAAATGAAAAAATATGTTAATTCTAAATACAGAAATAAAGCAGTTTTTATTCCTTATGGAGTTGAAGAGGTAGAACCTGTAAAATGGGATATAAATAAATTAAAAAATATAGAATCTTTTTCTAATATTAATATTTCTAAAAATAAGTTTTGGCTTGTTGTGGCTCGTTTAGAACCTGAAAACAATATACACATGATTGTCGAAGGATTTTCTAGAGCAAATAGTAAATATCCCCTAGTAATAGTGGGGGATTTTACCGGCGAGAAATATGAAAAGGAAATAAAGGATATTGTATCTGGAAGTTCTAATATTCATTTGGTAGGATCAATTTATGATTTGGAATTATTGAATATGTTAAGACAACATAATTTCGCTTATATTCATGGGCATAGTGTGGGGGGAACTAATCCTTCACTTTTAGAGGCTATGATCATGAAAAGTATTATTGTTGCTCATGATAATGGATTTAATAGGGAAGTTTGTGGAGATAGTGTATTTTATTTTAGTAATGAAGAAGATCTTAAAAATAAGGTAGTTTTACTTGAAAATCTTAAAAATAATGAAACAATGAAAAAAACCTTTAATACAGTAAAAAAAACTTATTTATGGGATAAAGTTATAGGTAGATATGAATTTTATCTATAACTTCAAATATTACATTTAAAATTTGTGATTTTATGTGGAATAAAATCTACTGGAAAATAGCTGATTTTGAAGAAGAAAATTCTTTTGCTCGTAAAGTACGAATAAAAAGGATGAAAATTTTTAAAAATATTATTTCCAATCTTCCCAAACCCTTAAAAATACTGGATATTGGTGGAACAGAAACATTCTGGGACATAATGGGCTTTGCTGGTGATGAAAATTATAAAATCACTGTTCTTAATCTATCAAAAATTGAAACTAAATATAAAAATATTAAAAGTGTTATAGGTGATGGTCGAGATCTTAAAGAGTTTGAAGATAATGAGTTTGATATAGTATTCTCAAATTCCGTGATTGAGCATGTTGGCAACTTTGAAGATCAGAAAAAAATGGCTGATGAAATGAAACGGGTAGGTAAAAGATATTTTCTTCAAACACCTAATTATTATGCTCCTATCGAACCTCATTTTTTCTTTCCAATGTTTCAATTTTTACCAACCTTTATTCAAATAAAAATGTTGCAAAATTTTAGTTTAGGATATTTTAAAAAAACGCCCCTAAAAGAAAATGCAAGGGAAATAGTTGAATCTATCCAATTATTAAAAAAAAATGATATAAAAAAATTGTTTCCAGAGGCAATTATTGAAAAAGAAAAAGTTTCTTGTTTTACTATTTCATTCATTGTTTACAGTGGATTTAATGATCATTAATAGGGGATATTATGAATATTCTTTTGATTAATTATATGGAAACAACTGCACCTGGCGGCATTAATAAGGTTGTAAGAGAGATAGCTAAAAATTTATCTAAAATGCATAAAATTACAGTTATTCAACCTAATCCTCTGAATTTACCTAAAAAAGAATTTTATGATGGATTTAATATAATTAGAATTGATTCATCTGTTGGAAAATTTTTTTATGAATTCAACCCTAAACTATATTTTTATTTGAAAGAATATTTAAAAAAAATAGATCCTGATATTGTCCATGTACATGGTTATCATACCTTATTCTCATTAGAAACAATTTTTACAATATATAAAACTTTCCCGAAGGTACCTATAATCTTTTCACCACATTATGGTATTTTTAGTCATAATTCACTGGCGGGAAAATATTTATGGGATGTACATAATTTAATTGGTAGATATTTAGTCAAACATTGTGATTGGATTATTGCAGCTTCCAATTTTGAAGCAAGTAATATCCATACTGATCTACATGTTCCTAATAATAAAATAATGGTTATATCACATGGTGTTGATACTATTGACCTTAAGTCAAGGATGGATGGAAATAAAATAAAAATATTATATGTTGGCTATTTATTAGAATTAAAGGGAATTCAATATATTGTAAAAACTCTTAATAATCTGATTAATAAAAATATAAATGTTAATCTAACTATAATTGGAGAAGGTCCTTATGAAAAAGATTTAAAAAAAATGGTAAATAAATCAAATTTAGATAATTTTATTGAATGGAAAGAATTTATTCATCCAAATGAAAACGAAAAATTGCAAAGATTTTTTAGAGAATCAGATGTACTACTACTATTATCTAAATCAGAGAATTATGGAATTGTGGTTACTGAAGCTTTGGCAATGGGAACACCGGTTATTGTAACAAAAAGAACAGCACTTAACGAATTTATAAATGAACCGGGTTGTTATGGTGTTGAATATCCACCCAACCCATGTGAAGTTGCAGATCTAATTATAGATGTTTTTAATAGTGATCAAAAAGTTGGACCTTTTAGTAATAAAATTCAGACTTGGGATTTGGTTTCGAAAGAGTATGAAACATTATATGAAAATTTAACTCAAGGGCGTGACTGAATGGACTATTCTATTCTCAATGTTAATGATTTGAAAATGAAAAAATTCCTAATATTTATTTTTTTTATTCAATCAATGGTTTGGGGTTTAATTGGATTAGATCTTTTAAATATACACCTACCTATTCTACGAGAACTCATTTGTTTTATTTATTTAACATTTATCCCTGGAATCATTTTTTTAAGGATATTGAAAATTCATAATATAACAAAAATTGAAACATTACTTTATTCTGTTGGGATAAGTATTGCTTTTTCTATGTTTTTAGGATTACTACTAAATATTACTCTTCCATTTTTTGGTCTAAGGACCCCCTTATCTAATCTTACTTTGATTATTGCATTTAGCATATTAGTCCTCATTTTAACATTATTATCATATATCCTAGACAAGGATTTTCATGGAAATGGTTCAAAAAAATTAAAAACTTCATTTTCGCCGTGGTTAATTTTCTTTTGTTTAATTCCATTTCTTGGCATATTTGCCCCATACCTAATGAATTTTCATGATAACAATTCCCTGCAAATATTATTGATATTAATTATCTGTACTTTACCCATAATATTATTAAAATGGGTTCCAAAAAAATATTATCCTTTCGCTATTTTAGCAATCTCATTATCGTTACTGTTCCATACCTCACTCATATCCAGTTATATATGGGGATCTGATGGATGGACAGAATATTACTTCTCAAATTTGGTTTTGAAAAATCTACATTGGAATAATACATTTGCCCATAATTATAATGCAATGATAAGTGTTTCAATATTATTCCCTATCTATTCCAGTTTTTTAGATATGAAATTAGCCTGGGTAAGCAAAATATTAATTTCCATATTATTCTCAATTGTACCTTTGGGGTTATATGAAATTTATAAAAACCAAACAAATGAAAAAACCGCACTTTTATCTTCGATTTTATTTATGGTAGTTTATACATTTTATAATATAATGCCCACCGTGGGGCGTCAGGAAATAGCCGAAATATTTCTCATGCTAATTATTTTAGTAGTCTTTAACAAAATGCATACCTTAAAAAAATCAATTTTACTTATTTTATTTGGAATTTCTTTGATAGTATCCCATTATGGTGTTGCTTCCATTTTCCTAATCATCATGATTTTAGCCATAATGATTAAATTCATTAAATCAAGAATAGCAAAAATGGAAGGAAATGAGAATTATTTTTTATTGAATAGAACTCTGCTAATCTTTTTAATAGTTTTTTCCCTGGGCTGGTTTATATATGTTTCAACCTCTTCAATATTTATTAATGTAGTTCTAATCGGAAAAAATATTTTCAGTTCTTTTACAGATATACTAAACCCTTCTACTTCACAAGGTTATAATATCATACAAAGTCAATTATCTCTGCTAAAGGATATCGAAAAATATCTTTATTTAGCTACACAATTCTTTATTGGTATTGGCATATTAAGCTTAATTAAAAATAAATTCCCGACAATTAATGAAGAATATAAACTATTATCAATTGCTAGTTTTTTAGTTGCATTATTTGGGATCGTGCTGCCCTTTTTTGCCGCTGCTTTAAATAGTGATAGATTATTTCACATAACTCTATTTTTCTTATCTCCTTTCTTCGTTATAGGTATATACGAATTTATCAAAATAATAATCTCACTTTCAAGAAAAAAAATTGAAAAATTCAAGATTAATCAAAAGACATACTATTTAGCCGCTATTTTATTAACATCCCTCTTTTTATTCAGTTCTTCATTAATTTATCAAATCAGCGACCAACCTAAAGTGGGAAGATTTGCACTTGATAATGAAGTGGATTTTCTTTGGATTAATAATTATGAAATGGCTTCAATAAACTGGTTTAATGGATTTAATAGTGCAAGTACTAAAATATATGCGGATATGAATAAAGCAGTGATTATTAGTGGAATAACAGGTGCAGCAAACGAAGTTCAAAGTTGGAATATTGAATATTTCACATTATTAAATAATTCTTATTTGTACTTAGGGAGTTATGATTTGAAAAACAACCAGTTTGCAATTAATTATTATAATAAAATAAAATATATCGATAATTTTGGATTTAATATTAATACGCAAATGAATCAGATTTATGACAACAATGGCAGCGTAATATTAGTTTCAAGGAGTCAAAAATGAAATTAACTATCATTCCACCAATTACTAGGACAGGTGAATACAAGTACAGTAATTATCTTATAAGTGGACTTAAAAATAAAGGATTACACATAGAAATAGTAAAAAATCCACTTTTTAAGATATCCAATGTAAAAATATTATGGGGAAGTTTGTTTATAAATAAATTAGTAAGAAATGGAAGCATTATTCATAATTTAGATAATTTAGCACCCTTTCTTTTAAAAGACAATGGAGAAAATAAGCGAATAATGACAGTAATGGATATTGCTCCAGTTATTTTTCCTGAGATTCATAGCAAAATAATGAATTTCGATTTTAAAAAATTATTACCTCGAATGATTGATAATAGTAACTTAATTATAGTCCCTAGCATCTCAACAAAAAATGATCTAATAACTTATTTCAGAACCGAAGAAAATAAAATCCAGGTAATTCCTCTTGGAATTGATAATTCTATTTTTTTTCCAGAACTAATAAACCAGAAATTGACTAATAAATATGGAATTCAAAAAGAATATTTATTATACGTTGGAACAGATAACCCTAGAAAAAATCTTAATAATTTGATTTTAGGATTTTCGAAGATCTTTAATCAAATTTCCCATAATTTAATACTAATTGGCCCCATTAATAGAAAAAAACTGAACAATTTTGTAATTAAAAATAAAGATATACCCGAAAACAAAAATGAAATCTTAAATAGAATAATAACACCAGGCTATGTTGAATCTAAAGATTTACCATCGATTTATTCTGAAGCTTCAGCATTAATTTTTCCTTCATTATATGAAGGATTCGGGTTTCCTGCTTTAGAAGCAATGGCCTGCAAAACTTCTGTAATAACTTCTGATAACAGTTCATTAAGAGAAGTGGTGGGAAGTGCTGGTATTTATATTAAAGATCCACGGAATCCTTCAGAAATCGCCGATAAAATAAAAGAAATTAGTTTAAATCCCCAATTACAGAAAAAATTAGGAAAAAAAGGAGTAGAACAATCGAAAAAATTTAATTGGGATAGTACTATTAAAAAAACTATTAAAGTCTACGAAGAGGTCAATTATGGAAATTGACTATATAAACGGCCCCAAAACTGAAGAAATATTTGGTGTTTCCAAATATCAAAATGAGATACATAAAAGACTGGATGATATTTATTTAAATACTATTGAGTATGATGTTTTTGAATTTGTAATAAAAAATATAGACTTAGGTAATGTTTTCAAATCATATTTAGCATACCCTTTAATTGTTAAAAAGAATATAAAGAAGGATAACATTAAACATGTTACTTCTCAAAGTTTTGCTTATTTATTAACATTAAATAGATTAAAAAATTCCATTGTTACGTGCTATGATTTAATTCCATGGGTTTATGATAATAATCGTTCCATACCATGGAAACTAAATATTATGGGATTGAAAAGAGCTGATGAAATAATAACCATTTCAAATTTTTCTAAAAACGATATAATCAGAATTTTAGGTTTTCCAGAAGAAAAAATACATATTGTTAATCCAGGAGTCGATCACAAAATTTATTTCCAAAATAATAACAAAGAGATATTATCCTCGCTAAACATCAAATCAAATCAAAAAATAATATTATACGTTGGTTCTGAACAGCCCCGACAAAATTTTGATAGTTTATTAAAATCTTTTGCTCAGTTAAAAGATAAAATATCCAACATTAAATTATTAAAAATTGGTAAAACCCAAGCATATGGTGCAAGAAAAAAACACTTAGAATTAATTAAAGAATTAAAAATCAGAAATGATGTTATTTTTATGGATTATATTCCAGAAAAAGAATTACCCCAATGGTATAACTGTGCTGATCTGGTAGTTTATCCATGTTCTTATGCCGGGTTTGGTTTACCTCCCTTAGAAGCCATGGCTTGTGGAATTCCAGTTATAACCTCTAATGAAAGCTCTTTACCTGAAGTGGTTGGTGATGCAGGAATTATGATTAATCCTAAAGATCTCAAGAAAATGACTATAAAAATGTTTAACGTTTTAACAGATAACAGTATACGGGACGAAATGATTAAAAAGGGACTAAAAAGGGTTAAAAAATTTGATTGGAATGATTCTGCAAAAAAAACTAATAAAATATATGAAGAGTTTAACTTATATTAGCTATGGAGTTTAAATGTCTTTAAAAAATAATAAACAAAATTGGGAAGATGCATCCCAAATTGATCCACTTTGGGCAATATTATCTGACCCAAATAAAAAATATCTTAAATGGGACATCGATGAATTCTTTGCTATTGGAGAAAATGAGATTAAAGATTTAATGGTATTTTGTGAAAAATTAGGGTATCCCAAAAAAAGGAAAAATGTACTAGATTTTGGATGTGGAATAGGTAGATTAACCAGACCATTATCAAATTATTTTCAAAAGTGTTATGGTTTAGATATTTCTGAAAATATGATTAAACTTGCCAAAAAGCACAATAAACATTGTAATAAATGTGAATTTATTTTAAATAATGAGGATAACTTACAATTATTTCCTGATGATTATTTTGACATGATTTACTCCGATATTGTTTTGCAACACATTGATGATAAAAAATTAATAAAAGCATATATATCTGAATTTATTCGTATTTTAAAATATAGAGGGTTACTAGTTTTCCAACTACCTTCTTATATACCAATAAAGCATAGATTCCAAATTAGAAGACGAACATATTCTTATTTAAGATTTTTGGGAATTAGTAAAGATATCCTATATTTCAAATTAGGTTTACACCCTATTTTAATGAATTTTATTCCCACTAAAGAAGTTATCTCATTCATAAAGAAAAATAATGCTAAAATTCTCAAAATTGATACATTTGAACATACTTCATATATTAACAATATATATTTTATTACTAAATTATAAATTTAAGGGATATTATGTCTGAAAATGGAAAGTCAGATACGGAAAGCGCGCAAAAATTTTATGATAAAGTGATGGCAGATAAAGATCATTACCAAGTTATATCCCAAAGGCATGGTTGGGCGGGGAATTTTCATCGATACCGAATTAAACTGTTAAGAAAAATTTTTGTTAATGAGTTGGGTATAAAAAAAAATACTGGAATATTAGATATTGGATGTGGAACATGTATATTTTCTGAAATTTTTTCTGAAGAAGAGTGCCCAAAAATTACAGGATTTGATATTTCAACTATAAATGTTAATAAAGCTAAAAAAAATAACCCCCATATCCAATTCACGGTTGATAACGCTCAAAACCCAAAAATAAAAGGTCAATGGGATGTTCTATTCGCGGGTGAGATAATTGAACATTTACCTCAACCTCAAGAAGCCTTGGAAAAGTGGTCAGAGCTTATAAAAAGTAATGGTTATTTAGTACTTTCCACCCCTAATGGTCTATTTAATAAAAAAACAGATGAACACATATCTTTATTTAGATTAAAAGAAATGAAAAATTTACTAGAGAATGATTACCAGATCATTAAAATTATTGGTATTGATTTATACATACCCCTTTTTAACCTAATCATAAATCATTTATTAATGAACAGATTCCCCAAATTTTCGGACTTTTTATTCCAATATAAAATGAAATTGGCATATAAACTCCCTAATTTAGCCAATAACATTATTTACATAGCCAAAAAAAATTAATACATTTAACGAAGTTTTTTAAAACGAAATAATATATATAAACTTTAATAATTTTAAATGTAAAACATATTTTAAACCATAAATTATGGTTATGCTAATTTAATCCCATCTAAAACACCATTAAAAAAGGCTTTAAAATTTTTAAAATTTTTATGGCATATTATAATGGAACCACTTATAATAAAAAACCTAAATACAAAAAAATAGGTAAAGAATACGAAGTATTGTTTTGTATTAGCATATGTCTTCATAAACCAAATCATATTCCTAGTGTCTAAATATGTGGTAAAGTCAGAAAATTTTTTTGAACTTTGTGACACTTTATGCCATATTTTTGCTTCTGGAATGTAATAACAGTCATACCCCGCTAATTTAGCCCTCATAGAATAATCTAAGTCTTCCCAGTAAGCAAAATAAGCAGGATCCAATAATCCTATTTTTTTTAATAAGTCTCTTTTAATAAGAAAACATACCCCTGATACATAATCTGTTTTAACGATTTCTTTGTTTATTTCTTTGTCCAATTCACCGTACCCTGCTGAAAATATTTTACCATTATAAAAATTTATTTTATTCCAAGAATTTTGAATAGTATTAGGAGTATCATAGAAATACGTTTTAGAACCAACTACTCCTGCTTTATTCTCTTTTTCGGCAAAGTCCACTAATTTTTCCAAAAATTCCTTATCTACAACTGTATCATTATTTAAAAGTAAAATATAATTTGGATTTATATACTTCATCGCATGTCTTATTCCAATATTACTTCCTTCCGCAAATCCATTATTTTTTTTACATTTAATAATTGTTAGGTTTGAATCGGATTTTAAATCAATAATTTCTTGTTTTTCATATTGTAAAACTTCAGATTCATTTTTAGAGTACTCGATAAGAAGTAGGGGCTTATTATTGGAATTATACTTAAAAAAATCTGATTTTATGCTTAATTTACCTTTACAATATTCACGTATTTTTTCTAGTGAATTATCTTCAGAACCATTATCAACAAGGATTACATTATAATTTTGATAATTAATCTGAAATAAAGATTCTAGACATTCAATAGTGTCTTTCCACCCGTTCCAGTTTAGTATAATAATTGAAACTTTAGGATACATAATTTTCTCGTATTTAAATAGTTATTTAAGTTCGAAAGAGATTTTCATGGATTTGAAAGATAAAAACATGCTTCGTCTCCTAATTTTTTTTCATTTAATTCTTGAGCATGCCTTTTAAAAACTTTAATCTGATCTTTGGTAAATATTTCCATATTAGGTGTCATGTTTCCGTCTAGTAATGTTATATTTCTTTTATATTGTTCACTTCCCCAAAATTGAAATTCAGTAGAATCAAAAATAGTATCTACTATATTTAGTCCTGTTTTTTGCACCAAAACATCAAAGCTATTTAAAGTGTGAATTAAAAAATGTCTAGGAGCATCTATCTGTACCCAATTGACTCCATAACGGCTCCATATATATTCTGTCTTTATAGGCATTCTAATTAAACATATTCCTCCTTCAGATAATATTTCAGAAACTTTCAAAAGGGTTTTTAATTGAGAAGATAAATGTTCAAAAGAATCATTAAAATTAATTAAATCAAATTTATTTTTAGAATTGAAATCATCAATACTTCTTCTAAGGATTTTCAACTGTTTGCTTCTATACTCATTATTGACGTAAGGATCAATACCTGTGAGACTTTTAAATCCTATTCTATTTAATTTATATAAAAAATCACCATGGCCGCATCCTACATCTAATACTTTTGAATCAAGATTAATATCAATTTTTCCCACTTTGTCAAAGATTTTTGTTGGATCGAAAAGAGAATTAGGATAATTTTTGTAAATGAACTTTCCTATCATCCCTTTTTTAAAAATAACATATTTATTACGCTCTTTTCCTAATATTTCAATAATATTTTTCTTTAAATTAGTAATTATATTTTGTGACTTTGCTCTTTGAAGGGAATAATAATTCGAGGGGTAGTATTTATCCATATTCACAGGAATATCTATTATTTGCAAGCATCCGCATGATGAACATTCCAAATAATCAAAGGATTCATTTAATCCAAACATCATTTCTTTAACAGAATAAGTTTCATTGTTTTTTTCATTGCCACATATTTTACATTTAAATTGGATTCCCCCAGTAAATATAGATTAACGTAAGTTCATAAGTCAAAAATTTATTTAACAAAATCCAACAAACATTAATGGTTAGCATTTTGAATCTATAAAATTATAAAAATATGAGTTTGATAGTATCATTTAATTATAACTTTTTTGAAAATCAATTTTGGATTTATGTAAGTCATTTATTATTAATTTTGTTGTTTTTTTAGATTTTTCTTTTAAATGAGGATTTTTTTCAGTTATTTGTCTTTTAATTGTATCATAATTTTTCTCTAGATATAAAAATTTGTCAATGATAATTTGAGCATTTATTTTTTCAATGTTTATAGTAAGATCCAAACGTCCTAATTCTTTCATGAAAGCTTTAGTTTTATGTTCATAGTATATAGCAATTGAAGGAATGTTCATTTTTGCAGCAAATATATTAGGGTGATATCTCATTCCAATAACGCAAAATAAATTAGATATTATGGATTGTTGAGCATAAGAATCTAAATTTTGAGGAAGAACGAATATTTTATTATTTTTTGATTTAATATAATCAATTAACGGTTTTTCTATCTCTTTATCTAAACCGAATAGTTGGGGGAGTATAATGACATAATATCCCTTTTTAGTTACAAAATCAATTGCATTTTCAATCGCAGTGATTATATTATTTTTTAATGATGTATTATTTATATATGAAGGGTGCCAATTAAGGTCGGTTATAGTCATTCCCACAACTTTTTGGGTTTTTATGAGATTAAGAATTTTATTAATTTCAAAATATTGATTTAGATATGTTTTGGGTATATCATTTTGGAAAGCAGAATCTAAAGCTAAATACGAATCTAAATTTAGTTGATCTTTAAGGTATTTTTTTGAAATTTTGTCTCTTACAATTATAAGATCCATTTTCTTTAAAATAAATTTTCTAATAAAATTTTGAAATTTTCCAGAAAAAGGGCCCATTGATGGGGCATAAATGTATACTTTTTTACCTTTTAATTTTGGTAAAAATAATTTGTATAAATAAAAGTATTCGTATAAGTTTAACCTTCCACTATATATATCACCAATGCTGGGACCACCTGGAGCGTGGATAACTAAATTGGAATCATTAATTGCTGATATAAAATCTTTACCTTTTTTGCTAAACGCAAAATGTCCTAATGAGATTAAACTTAAAAAAAAGTCAATAAAGAATTTCACAAAAAACGAAATTTTAAACTCAAAAAAAGGAAATGTTACTAATATTTCCATACTATTTTTCCCGGAAAATTGTAAATCTGTTCTGACATCAGTATTAAACATTATTTTAATACTTTGAACTGACATATTTGATGTAAATGAATCGATCATAGCTCTTATCGCTGCTTCGTCTCCTCTATTATTCCAATGAGCATTTAAAATTAAAATATTAAAACTTCTTTTAGTTTTATCAGGTTTAATTAAGTCTTTTTTTATTGATAATGACATAAGAGTATAATATAATGAAATATACATTTTAATAAATCCAATAGGCACATAACAAAGTAAAAACATGAATTTTGACCCCAAATAACTGTTAATTAAAGATGCAAATGCTATTAATTTATTGTAAAAGCTAATTTGAGTAGTAAAATTAGGAATTGGAATTGAATTTTTTTTAAAGAAATTTCTCAAAATAATTCTGTCCCTAATATTAATTTTTTTGAAAAATAGGAATGTTTGTTGTGATTCAATCACTTTATTGGAATCTATATGAATAAGTTCAATAAAGCCTTTATTAACTGCAGAATTTAATAATTCCTCGCCATTTTTAGTTCTAGATATCAATAGGGATTTTCCATTTCTTTCTTTTGATATTATTTCAGGTAACCACGCATCACCAAATGAAATATCTGAAAACTCTGCAGTTAAATCATTACATAATAAGCAATAAGTCGGGGCAAATAGACAACTGTCATGAAAATTTTTCCATAAAGGGGTTCCTAAAAGAATTTTTTTTTCTTTCCCACTTTTAAGTTTGACTGCGACTTTTCCCGGCCACCCTAAACCTCTATAAGATATTTTTGAAATATCCTCCTTTTTGATGTTTAGTTTGGTATATAAATATTCAGTACCTTTAAAAGTATTAGTATGTGAACATAAAATCCCAATTTTCAAAACAATTTTCTTTTTTAGTTTTTTATTTATTGCTTCTGCTTTTTTTATTCCATTAATATGACAAGGCAAACCAACAACAGCAAATTTTTCATTATATCCGGATTTGAGAATCTCCTTCAATGCAATATTTGCAGGCACGGGACAATATTTAGATTTGGATGCATCTATTATTTCTTCTCTAGTTCGTGCAATAAAAGGTTCTGGTTCTAAAGGTTTATCTTTTTTCATTCTTGTAACTAAAACACCATCAATTATTCCTTCATCCAAAGCAAAAATAAGTAATTGAGTAATTAAACCACCTGATGAAGAATTATATCGTATTTGGAAATCATTAGAATTTCCAGTATAACAATTCAAAAATTTACCTATAAAATAATCATCTGGATTTTTTTTGAATATTTCTGATTTTAATTGATTAAAATTAACTTCATGCCGGGGACATACATTAATACAAATTGAACATTTAGCACAGGTTTCTTCATTTATTTTAGGAATATAAATTCCTTTGTTTTCATTAATATAAAGTTTAATAGCCTCATTGGGGCATAAAGCAACACAAGTTCCACAACCTGTACAAAGGTCGTTTTTTTCTACATATTTTATATTAGTGTCATTCATATTCAACTTCTTCCAAAAATCTGTTTAAATAAAATTTTATCTTCATTATTAAATGTTTTTAATAATATTAAAACACTTAAATATATTAAACTTGCCATTATGAAAAGTAAAAATAGATTGATTCCCTTTAAATAAAATATTATTATTCCCATTATTAATGAAGCCATCAAAGGTTTCAGAAAATGATTGTGCAATCTTAACTTGTGATAATACTTATTAGTGAAATAAATAAAGGTGAAATACAAAAATATTTCTGATAAAACTGTTGCAATACTAGCACCAACATAACTTAAAGAAGGAATTAAAGCCAAATTTAATAAAATATTGAAAATCGCACTTAAAAGAACACTAATCATACGAATTCCTTGTCTATTAATTGAAGTAAGAAGTGTTCCCGTTATGCTGCTTATAAGTCTGATTGGAATAAAAAGTGCAAGAATTTGAAAAGCAATTATAGAACCAGTATATTGATTAGCATAGAATAGTTCAATAAATCGATCTGCAAGTATAAAAGCCCCAATAGCAATTGGAAATCCTATTATTGCCATATATCTAGAATTTAAAACTGTGAAACGTCCCAATGAATCTTTTGAAGATATGAAATTTCTAGACATCACTGGATAAATAGCAGATACAACCATGCCAGATATGATAGTTCCCAATGCAAGTAGAGGGTTGTATGCAGCATTATAAAGACCCACAGCAACATCATTTTGGAGAACAGATAGCAATACTGTATCTATTTTAAAAAAAAGCATTCCAAACAATAAATTTAAACCAAAAGGAACAGAACTAATAGTAATGGTTTTCCATATAGGAAAATTAATTTTAGGTAAAGGTTTTGAAATTTTCTTTAAAACTATAAAAAAGCTTATTATAACGCTTATTACACTTGATAAAATGTAAACATATGCTAAATCAATTAAATCATATCCTAAAAAAAGAATATACAAACCTAAAATAGTTAATATTAACTTTTCGATTGTTGTCACAGCAGCCATATATTCCATTTTTTCAACTGCCTGAAATATTGACATAAGCATTTGCGAAAATGATGTTAAGATAGTATAAACACCAAAAAGATAAACTATGTAAAGAACATCTGAGGGGTAGTTCATTAAATTGATTGTTAAAACAATTAAGCCGAATGTGATAACGGATAATATGACTTTTATAATAGAAACATTGGTGATATATTCAGCTGTAAGTTTTTTATTTCTTGCAATATCTCTAATCATGAATTGACTAATTCCAATATCTGCAAAAACTGCAAATAGTGCTGTAAAAGAGACTGCAAAGCTATATACTCCAAATTCTGCCGGTCCAAAGTATCTGGCAATATAGATCAATAGTACAAAAGCTAATATTGAGACTACTAATTGGGATATACCAGACATCCCAATATTTTTTGTTATTCTTTTGACCGTATCCATCAAGGCACCCTTTATTGAAAATAAATAACATTTTTTTATTAATTAAAACGTTTTACCATATTATTTTAACTTCCATTTTAATATGAGTAATCTTCTATGATTTACAGTTATATATGATTAATAGATTTTATATATTCTTTTTATTTATATGAAAACAATAAAGCTACAAATGATTTTATAATGTACTAATTTTTAATCCAAAAATTGTATTTTAGAAAACTCTAATAATTTAGAATAGAATAAATATAACATAATAAAATATATGGAGAATTTTGATGAACTTCGCAAATAAAAATATCTTAATAACCGGTGTCACAGGTTTTGTAGGTTCTTACCTAGCCAAAGAACTCTTTAATCAAAATGCAAATGTATATGGCATCATCCGTCATAGAGCCGATGGAAATATTTCAAAAAACCTCAAAGATCAAGGCATATCTCAAAATTTAAACATCTTAGAAGGTGACTTAACGGATATTTCCTCTCTTGCCAATGCCCTTGATCAATCAGAACCAGATTACATATTCCATTTAGCAGCCCAATCTTTTGTGGCTCGTTCTTTTGAAAATTCAACAGAAACTCAACAAATTAATTGTGTAGGCACATCTAACTTATTAGAAGCAATAAGACTTAAAGATCTTGACTCTAAAGTGGTCTTTGCAGGTTCCAGTGAAGAATATGGATTGGTTATTTCATCAGAAAAACAACTCCAACATGCACAAAGAAAACACAGTGTTATCTTTCCAGAACCAGATGAGATACCTGAAGTTCCCATCAAAGAAACTAACCCCTTAAGACCAATGTCTCCCTATGCTGTCTCCAAGGTGTATGGTGACTTTTTAATGCGTAATTATTATCATTCTTATGATCTAAACACTGTAGTCTCTAGGGCTTTTAACCATGAAGGTGCAGGCCGGGGGTTGATGTTTGTAACTTCAGTAATTACAAGCCAGATTATGAAACTCAAGTTTCATGAAGCCAATGAAATATCCATTGGTAATGTTAATGCATTTCGTGACTGGTCACATGTAACAGATATTGTAAATGGTTACTTATTGCTGGCAGAAAAGGGTGTACCTGGAGAGGTTTATAACCAAGGATCCATGCGGACCAATTCAGTACTGAGTTATATCTTATTAGGATTGGAAGAGGCTGGATGGAACATAGATAAAATTAAAACTGTAAATAACGATAAAATTATAAAAAATCCAATAGAAAATGATGATACAGAAATTTTCGGCATCAAATTTGATAAGACCAAGGTAGATAGATTAATGCTGGAAGATCAATTGGAATTCCAGGTTGAAGATAAGGGGATAATTGTTGAAACTGATAAGGAAGATATTAAGGTAAAATTTAACCCTGCCAGATTCAGACCAGCTGAAGTTCCAATCCTATTATCAAACACGAGTAAAATACAGAAAATCGGCTTTAAGATTGATTATACTTTAAATGATATTATAAAAAATCAGTTAAATTATTTCATGAAAAAAGAGAATAGAATTTAATTTTTTATTATTTTTGAAAATAAATTAATTTTAATGGTTAAGAGATCAATGTCATTAGTGAGATGATCCTCTTAATAATTGTTAAAATTTTTATAAAGCTAATACAATAACTTTTTTATTAGACCAATGGTGATTTAATGGGTTATTTAATCTGCAATAAATGTAAAAGCTACTATAAACTACGATCAGGCGAATCTGCAAAGAATTTTGTTGATCAATGTGACTGCGGCGGCAAATTAAGATATGTTAAAAATTTGGATATTGTTGATCCTCAATGGAGGCCAGTACAATTAAAGAAAAAACCCACAAAGAAGGAAATCCTAAAAAACAAGATTCATTCACTTTCTTCAATACCCTTAAATCTTAAAAATAGTTTAATTCAATTTAAAAATAATCTCCAGTGCCGCCTCCAAAACCGCCAAAACTGGAATCATAACCCTAATTATGCTTCACAAACAGGCAATATAAATTCCATAATAAATGAGATTAACTTCAACAATATCCGATGGACGGTGGTAATATCTGCAGCATTAGCCATAACTGCGATAGATGCCTTTACACAGGGTATTTTCACCCTTTTAATCCTGGTAATTTTAGTGGCGGTGGGTTACCTCTTCAATGACCGAATTATTGGAATTAAAAATGCCCTAATTACTGGTGCTATTTCCTTCTTTTTTGGAAGCCTTTTCACAAGTTCGTTTCTTTTGTTAATACCTTTAACTATAGTGGGAGCTATTAATGGAGCTGTCTGTGGATGGATCGGAGGATACCTTAAAACAAGGCTATAACTAACTTATATTCTATTCAGGAGTTCAAGAGATACATTTTTAGACGGGTTTTTCATATCTAATAATTAATTAAAAATTAAATAAAAAAAGATGGGTATAGGAGGGTCATGCTTTAGCAATTATTACTTTCTGATTGTATCTCCTTACACAAACTTATTACGTTATTTAATGAATCAATGTGTTTAAATCCCCATGCTACTACGTTAACTGCCCATTCCGTACATTTAAATCCGTAATCTATCCATAACCAGAATTGGTACCATTTAGGGTGTGGTTTTGGAGGTTTTTGTGGGAAGCCTGATATATCGATATCACCCACCTGGTCCATATATGTTCCAGAACCAATTACCTTTACATCGCCAGGTATAGGTTTTTGGGAAGGTGGGACATCATTAACACCGTAGACATTCCCTCCACTGGGTTCTTCAGTTCTATTGGTCGTATTTGTCGTTGTAGCGCATTCCTCTGTAATATTATCTGGAATTTCAGCATTATATGAATCATTAAAAGTTGTGTTAGTTTTATTTACAACAACTAATGGTGTAGTATTAATAGCTGTGACCTCTGTTTGGGTATCTTGTTTAGGTAATGAAGCCCTATACATCAATTCTGCATTCATAAGATATAATCGATTATCCATTTTGCCTCTTTCCACAGTAATACCTGCACTCCTTTGAGTTACTACACCTAAACAAGTACTAATTGCTACGGTGGTAACCACTATACTTGCTGTGATAGCTACAAAGACAATTAAAATGGGGGATGCTCCTCCTGCGGTTCCTGCCGTTAGTAGACCTGCTACGGCGGAACAAACTCCACAAATACCTGACATGATACCCAGAATAACCGAAGCCACGGTATATTGGGCATGTAACTCGCTGCTTAGTGCATCAGGTAGTGATATTCTTGATTTTGCAATGGATCCTGCAACGTAAGCATTATTTAATTCACTGGTAGGCATGTAACGATAATCATAATCCCCATATGTTGGGTTTCCACTGAAATAACCTGAATTGTTATCATATTTCATTTTACTCTGCCGGATGTTATAATCATCGATAGTAGTAAAATTAGCCACATAAATCTTTAAATCATCCAGATAATCTCCAAAGTTCTGGATAGGAGATGGATGTTTGTTTTTATAATCATCCCATTTTGGACAATTTAAAGGATATGCACTATAATTTAAAGGATTAGATTCATTTGTATTGATTGTTGTATTTTCTGCCACAGTGATGTTTTTATTGATGGTTCTGTTATAAGTGAAGTTGTTATTAGTGATGCTTTCATTCAATATTCCTGAATTATTCAAAGGCACGGCGTTGGCACACAAACCACCAATACTATACCCTAACATTAAATAGATTATTAAGAACCCTGTAATCTGACGCAAATTCATTTTCACATCACCTATCTTCTCTTAACATTTTTCACTTCTATTTTACTTAATATGAATTCCTTTCACTTACTAATAAGAGTTACCACTAAAATTTAAAAGTTTAAGTATTTAAAGTTTTTTATCATCAGGTGCATCTAAATATGTTGAAAGGGGGAAATATTTACAAGAAAATTAAAAAAAATATTTATTAATTTCTAATAATAATCATATATTTTAGCGGTTCAGTTCACACCGGGAGATGTGTAGGCATCGTATAGGTCGTAACGGGTCGCACCCATCCTAAAAAAGTTGAAATTATCCTTAATTATTTCAGTTGAGATGGATGAACTGTTAATGAACTCATATTCTATATTCCTTACATTAATGAAATTGGTTCCACCAGTATTGTCTGTCCTTTCTTCCCTTAACCATAATGCCAGTTTAAGAGGATTTGCACTAATATAACTATCATTTTGATTAATAAGCATCATCTCAGGGTTTATCGTGGCGTTTACCACAACTTTAACTTGACTGCCTTTAATATAAAAGTCTTTACTCATGGTGGTCTATAGATCTTATTTACTAATTGTCCACGTGGTGCCAGGTGGCATTTTCACTAACAAAATACTCAGAGGTATACTCACCCAAGAGTCCAAAAACTAAAAACAACACTGTTATAATTACAAATCCAACTGTTATAACTTTAGTTCTTAAGTCCTGTTTCATGTTATCAACTCGTTACTCAGTTAGAATATCACTATTTTCAGGATTTATAGTTAGACTTTTTATATTTTTAATATTTAAAATAGGGAGTAAATGGTTGAAATCCTAAAAGATTTATGTGTCCTGTTCCATTCGGATTTCTATGGATTTTTTCAGTGACCAGATTTAGGGCCAAAATATGTTTTAAAAATACTTTTTTCACCCAAAATTGCCACCTATCCGGTTAAATAGTTTGGAGGGATCCCAGCTTAACTTCTCCCCATAAACCATCCTCTGGGCCCGGTCAACCTCACTAAAACCATTACTTAAAAGAAATTCCACTGCTGGAATATTATTTATAGGCAGCACAAACCGGTTTTGATGCTTTGATCTTAACTTCATCAACTCTACACCAGCTTCCACATCCTGGGCCATGATGAGTCCTTCACCTAAATCCGGCAAGTAGTAACCCATAATTTCTCCCTGTTGATGGTAAACATAAGAATCTGCCAAGTTGCCTCTAAGTAGAATGCTTCTATCTTCACCAGATATTCTATTATCGGGAGACAGTACCTTTGCATGGTCCTGTTTGTCCAGTTTACGGATATTATTGGAAATTTTATGGTCCACTTTTTCATCTTTGCCTAAAAACACGTATTCTGTCTCAAAGCTAAAACCCACCTTCTGGTATACTTTAAATCCAGATTCGGTGGCAATTAATGATATGGTGGAAGCATCCTTCTTTTTAAGATAATTGCATAAGTAATTCACAATGAAGGTGCCTACACCTTTAGCCCTGTGTTTTTCATCTACAATTATATGGGCCAACCAGGCAGTTTTACCAAAGGATATCCCACACCCTACACCCACTATCTTTTCATCTACTAAGATTTTAATGGGATTACAAAAAGGGCTATGTATGTAAAACTTAAAATCCAGGGTAATGTCCGGCCACTTTTCTGGCTGTAAATCACTAATAATGTGGATATCCTCTTCTACTATATTATTTACAATCATTAATCCTTTAACTCCTTTTATTAAATGTTTACAATCATTAGCTTTTTAAACTCCTTAAATGATCAAATAATTCAGTAATTATTAAAACAAGCATTTAGACTTCAAATCATATCCAATGTAATTTGAGCTGCCTTCTGTTCGGCTTCTTTTTTACTGCCGGCAGTCCCGGTCCCATAATGTTTCCCATTTATAACCGTGGTCATGGTAAATATTTTATTGTGGGGCTCTCCTTTCTCCATTACCAGTTCATAACTTAGATCAAGGGATCTAACATCACATAGGTGTTTTAGTTCAGATTTATAGTCGTAGAAAAATATGTCATTGTTCTTGATGTGGGGAATCACTGTCTTGGATAAAACTTCTCTCACAATAGAGAGTCCCTGGTCCAGGTACAGGGCACCGATGAAGGATTCGAACACATCACTCACCACGGAATCCATCTCCCGCCGGGACAGTTGGGCTCCTACACCCAATTTTATATACTGGTCCAGTCCCAGTTCAGTAGAATAGTTGTAAAGGGCCTGTTTACACACGTAGTTAGAACGTATCTGGGTTAACTCTCCCTCAGTCAGGTGGGGATTATGGTTGTAAAGGTATTCAGAAACTAATAAGTCCAAAACAGCGTCACCTAAAAATTCTAATCTCTGATAACATTCATTAAGGTCGTGTTCATTGGCATAAGACTCATGGAGAAAGGCAAGCTCGTAAAAATGCCTATTATGTGGTTGGATTGAAAGCTTTTTGAGTAAGTGCATGTTATCAATTATATAGTTTTTAATAATAAAAATTCACTTTGAACCTAACATTTATATTGTACTTGTTGGAATTATAAAAGACATTGACAGGTGTTGTTATGAATTATAAACATTTTACTCTACTCTTAGCTTTAATATTATCTGCAGTTATGATCTCAGGATGTACTGAAATAAAAGCAGAGAACGGGACATGGGGCGAAAAAGAGCCTGTAAAAGCCTCAGAATTAAGAATAGTCAACTCTACCGGTGAACACTTCGACCGGAACGAGACCAGTATATACTATGTCTACGGAGATCTAAAAAACACGGCAGGTAACGACGCCTACAATGTGGTGGTTCAGGCTAAATTCTATGATGCCGAGGGAAACTTGATAGGAAACAACACCACAGGTACCGTAGATCCAGATACAGTGGTTGGTGAAGGAACTTCCTTCTATTATGTGGGTTGGGATGATCCAGACAAAAAAATTGTCAGGTATGAATTGAAAATTGTGGTTAATTAATTTATTCTATATTTAATCTCCATTATCCAGCATAATGGAGAGTCCTTCATCTAAGCTGGTTAGTGGCTTCCAACCCATTTTATCACGGATGTGTGTAATATCTGCCACAGTATCCATAACCTCATTCTTTCTCCTTTCACCAGTATAGCTCACATCCACATATCTGGAGTATAAGTCCACAATTTTTTCCACCACTTCCTCCACAGAGTAACTTTTACCATAGCCCACATTAAAAATATCCAGATCATCACGAGGAGTGTAACTACCAGCATTGATCATGGCTCTTATCACATCAGTGACATAAACAAAGTCCCTTTTTGGTTTGGGGTCTTGAAGTTCAATTTTTCCCTGATGTAACTGCTTTATAATTGAGGGGATTAGAAAATTATCTCCCTGGCCCAGACCATATATATTAAATGGCCGCAGTATCACACATTTCAACCCAAAATCTGAACTGTACCCCTGACATAACTTTTCCATAACCATTTTACTGTAGGTGTAAGGGTTGTTTGGTTCCAGAGGGTGGTCCTCATCAATAGGCAAATACTGGGGTCTGCCGTACACATAGGAGCTCATGGTCACCAGCTTTTCCACTTCAGCTTGTCGTGCCAGTTCCAGGATATTAAGGGTTCCGCCCACATTTACCTCATAGGTTTCCCGGGGATGGTCAAAGGAGTAGGGAACAAAGGTCACCGCGGCCAGGTGATAGATAACATCCACATCACCTATTTTCTCGATCTTATCCCAGTTTCGAATATCAATAAAACCATCATTCTCTGCTAAGGTCACTATCTCGTTGTCTTCTTCTAATTCAGGGAGCAGATAATCACCAATAAAACCGTCATGGCCGGTTACTAAAATCCGTTTATTTTTTAACTTCATTAAAATCTACCTTTCAATTATAAAAACCAATATAAATCCTATTTATTACCTAACAGGTTTTCAAATACTTCCTCAAATTCCTGATTGGCCCGTTCATAGTCATCGTGCCGGCCAATATCCAGCCAGTAGCCATCAAAAAGGTAACCATTAACTGTTTCGCCGTTACTTATAAGTCGGTTAATCAGGTCAGGTAGGTCAAAGTAGGTGTCATCTTCAATGTAATCTAAAACCCGGTTATCAAATATATAAACACCCATACTCACCAGATAATCAATAACTGGTTTTTCCTTATAGCCAACAATTTTATTATCACTATCGATCTCGGTAACACCAAAGTCAATATTAACCACCCTTTTATTTAGGGCCACCGTGGCAATATCACCTTTTTTATTGTGGTATTTCATGAGATCAGCGTAGTTGATATTCGTTAGAACATCGCCGTTCATCATCAAAAAGGGCCCGTCCACATCTTCTCTAATTAATGAAAGAGGTCCGGCAGTTCCCAATGGTTTATCTTCTTTGGTATAGTTTATATTTACACCATATTTGCTCCCATCACCAAAAAAGGCCATTAAAAGTTCACCTAAATGTCCAATAGACATTATTATATCTTCAAATCCATTGTCCTTTAATTGCCCCACCACAATTTCCAATATGGCCTTATCCCCTATGGGCATTAAAGGTTTGGGGATGGTGGTAGTGTAAGGCCGCAGCCGCCTGCCTTTTCCACCAGCAAGAATTAATGCTTTCATTTAGTCACCTATAAATGTTGAATAAGAATTATCTAATTAACGGTTGTATATATCAGTTTTATGCAGATCCACATTCTCCCTGATCCAGTTAATAGTTTCTTGAAGACCTTCATCCAGAGACATGCTGGGCTCCCAGTTTAAAAGCCTCTTTGCTTTGGAATTGTCGCACCACAACCTTTCCACTTCACTTCCACTGGGTCTGATACGGGACTGGTCAGTTTGAATGGTAACATCACGGCCAATCAGGGATATGATCTTCTCGGTTAGGTCTCCAATCGAAATTTCAAAGTTAGAACCAATGTTTATTACTTCCCCAACTGATTCAGGGGACTCTCCTACTTTGATAAAACCCTGGGCTAAATCTTTTACATATGTGTAATCTCTGGTAGGATGAAGGGATCCTAACTGAAGCTCGTCCTTGGTTAAAGCTTGAGAGATAATGGTGGGAATTACTGCCCGTGAAGACTGCCTGGGACCAAAGGTGTTAAATGGCCTAATGGTTGCCACTGGCAGTTCATAAGAAAGGTGAAAACTTTCAGCTATTTTATCTGCCCCAATTTTACTGGCTGAATAAGGTGACTGACCCTGCAGGGGATGTTCTTCATCTATGGGGACGTATCTCGCTGTTCCGTAAGTTTCGCTGGTGGAGGTGTGAACTATCTTCTCTACTTGGTAGTCCCTGGCCGCCATTAACACGTTAAATGTTCCCATTACGTTGGTTTCCACATTCTCCCGGGGGTGAACATATGAGTAGGGGATACTGATGAGCGAGGCCAGGTGAAATATCACATCCACATCTTTAACTGCATCCCGGATTGCATCATAATCCCTCAAATCTCCAGTTATAACCTCCAGGGAATTTACCTTATCTCTTGGTAGATATTCCAGCATTCCCCAGTCGTTCCGGGAGTTGTATCTTACAAATGCTTTTAAATCAACATTTAGATCAATAAGTGCTTCGCTCAGGTGGCTTCCTATAAATCCACCGGCGCCGGTTAATAAAACTGATTTACCTTTTAAGTTAATGATATCCTGCTCCTTCTAATTCAGTTAAAATGTTATAACAATTCTTTCTATCTCTTTATAATTCTTTCAAAACTCATATATAATTTCATGTTTTAAAGTTCCCGGATTAATTCCAGCAAACCCTTTTCACGGATCTCTTTGGGAAACAACTTTTTAATCCTGGATCGGGCCTTCTTACCGTCACCTATTTCCATTGCCTTTTTAATGGCCTCTACTGTACCATCGATATCCTCATAGTTAGCGTAAAATCCGGCATCGCCTATGGCCACTGGTATGCCGTATTGGTCTGTACCTACTGGCACGCATTCACAGAGCATTGCCTCACACACCGCCGTGGGAAGTCCCTCCCTCATGGAAAGTTGACAGTAGACTTTAGATTTCTGGAATAGTTCTAACAATTCACTGAAAGGTACAGGTCCTACAAATTCAACGTTACCTGATGCGATTTTTTTGAGTTTTTCCAGTGCCCGACCTGTGGTTCCATTTACTACAAATTTAACATCTGGCAGGTATTGGGAAGCTTTAACAAAGGTGTCTACACCCTTCAACCTAACCCGATCCCAGGTGTGGCCCAGAGACGCAGTAAATACCATATCTTCCTTATCACCCTTTGCTTTGAAGGTATCATAGTCAAAGCCGGTGGGTATTATTTTAAAGTTTTCTCCGGAAATTTGGTAATTGTCCACGGCTTCCTGTCTCATTATGGAAGTTAAAGCGACAATTGTATCTGCATTCTCAAAAATATATTTAATACGGGCAGTTTTTACAGGATCGAGTAAAGCTCCATATCCTAACTCCTTCAGTTTTCCTGTTTCATATCCTCCAATTACCACTACAGACTTCTTGCCGAAGAATTGGGATAGTTTTACTGTCCAGTAAGAATGGATATCAGCAAACCAGGAGAAGGTCATATCGGCCCAGATAACTCCACTTATCAAACTGTAAATAGTTTTCATGGTGGTAAGAGGATCCTTTCGACTTAGAATAAAGTCCACTTCCTTTACCTGGAAGTGTTTTTTTAAAAGCTTTAAATCGCGCTGGACAAATGATGATGGGTTTAAACGTACAAATAAGATTTTTTTGATGTTATTTTTAGTCATGGATTAACCTTAAAGATTTATTATATATTATAAATATTAAAGTAATGATTTATCAACTTGATTTATAATTTTTTAGCGGTTTCTAGTTGGGTTGCAAAGCCTTTAACTACATTATTTTTAAGGATTAATTAATCTTATTTTCAAGGAGGATAATAACCTTCAGTCTCCTTTTTTTGTTTGATCCATGATGATAACATGGAATCAGCTATATGGTAACCAGCAGTATCATTGAACGTAATTATTCCTTTATTTTTAAGAATATCTAAATATTTGGAGAGAGTATTCCTTGAAAGGTCCACATTTTCTAGAAGTTGGCTCCATTTTTGAGGACCGCTTTTAACCAGGGATATTAAAAGTTTCTTCTCTTTAGGGGTTAGTGTACCCCAAATACTTATCCACATAACTGATATTTGATCCATCTTTTTTAGAAAAGTCTCTTTCACCATTTTGTCATCGTAATTTTCACCAGCAGACATGGTGTTGCAGAAGCTGTTAATGTATGCAGGAATACCCCTTGTACAATGATAAAAACGGTTAAATCCGTCTTCAGTTAACTGAATTTCAGGCACTTTATCTTTTAGATATCCTTTAGTTTCTTCTGGAGTGAAGGGATCTACATTGAATTGCAACATTCTACCTCCAAATGCTCCGCTGGCTCCGTTGATCATCTCCACTATTTCACTACTTTTTGCAGTGGATCCAGTGAAGATGTAACTTACATTGTCCTGATTTTGAGTGTAACTTCGAATAAGCCAGAAAAATGAGGCTGGATTTTCCAGTTCTGCCAGTAATTGAAATTCGTCTATTACTATTGCAAAACCTTTAATATCCGGGGATGATTCCACAATTTTTTGGGGAAATTCCATGACAAAACGGCTCAATTTTTGATAATCGTCCTCTGTATTAGGAATAGGAATTCCTAACATGCTCCCTGCATCCTTAAAATCATATTTTTTTAGTTTCAGTTTATTGGAAAATTTTTCCACGGTCTTATATATTGTCTCTAATTTACCTGAGCGATTTTTTAAGGTATTATTCATGGATTCCAGGAGATAATTCATGATAAGTTCTTCTTTAAGTTTTCCTTTTTGGCTTCCAAAGACCCGGGATACATCTACATAGGCAGTTAGAATATTGTCGGGTAGATCATCCAAGAGTTTCTTCAGGAGGTACGTTTTTCCAACCCCTCTAAATCCAGTTACAAGTATTTGTTCTGATATATCCTGATTTAAAGCGTTTAAATAATATTTTAAGGTTTTCAATTCCTTTTTCCTGTTATAAAAGTATTTATTTAACTCTGAAGGAATGCCTAGTGGTAGTATGGGCATGAGCTTCTCACATCCTGTGTGCTATATTTTAGCATATTGGTATAATTTATTATACTTTTTAATATAAATCTATTTTGTTATACTAGTATAATATCACAGACTTATGTTTTTGGTATACAAAACTATACTAGTATAGTTCACTTTCTATTTTTTAATCATACTGTCACCAAATCAATGTCACCCCGTGAATCTGCTATCTAAGTTCAACCATTATTATCGTGCAACATCTTCTAAAAATCGCCTGATACAAACATGTTTTATAATATCATTTATATAGTCTATTACATTAATTTCTAAAAAACATCAATATTTATATATGATATATATTCATAGTCATAGCAATGAATATCATACAGATAAAAAATCATCTCCTTAGGGGTGAGAATGTTTTACTGTATAACCGCAACGTTTCAATCTGTTACCCTCAGTTAAAAGATGAATTTCCATGCATCTTACTGGGGGAACCCCTACCCCTTAAATTCAAACTCATAAAGTGCATCCAAAAAGTAAGTGGAGATGAATTTTCCTCCCTGGAAAAGATGAACATTCCCCAGCTAAGAGATACCTTAGTTAGTAAAATAAAGGATAAAAGAATAGTTATACTCTTCAACCAGTTTGAAAGATTAACCAGAAATTCAGCGGATTTTTACCATTCACTGCACCAGAGCGGTAAAGTAGTGTATATGTGCAGTTTCCAGGCCAGTTTTAAACAGGAAATATACGGTTTCTACCAATCATTCCAATTAATCAATAAAGAAGAATACGAATCCCAGACAGGTAAACATGATATAAACATATCCTACGCTGTTTATGTATTTCTAGGTATTGTATGTTTCTTAATCTATCTTAAAATTTCTATGTCCGCTACCATGTCCAGTGTACTGATAGGGGCCACATGGTTTGCACTGATAATTTTTAGAACATTAATCTACGTAGGGGGACGGGTATGAATAAAAAAAGTAGGAGAAGTGAAATTTTAATTATAAAAGGGGTGGTGCTGTGAGATTCTACACCCATATAGCAGGATCAGTTTTATCCTTTTTGATATTTGCCTACGGCATGAACCTTCCTGATCCTCTTTTAGGCCTATTTTTTGCGGCGTGGATCTCTGTATTTCCAGACATCATTGACAGATTCACGGGCAAACACCGGGGATGGGGCCACTCCATATTCTGGTTAATTCCCCTTTCACTGGTAACATTTTACAATCCAGTTATTGGATCTGCACTGGTTATAGGATTTGTGGGCCATTTACTCCTGGATATTTTTACGGTGCATGGCTGTCCACTGCTTTATCCTTTGAGGGAGAACAGTTTTGTATGTCTCAACAGGGTCAGGAGAATTAAAACCGGGAGTAATCAGGACAAATCAGTCCTTATATTTATAGTGCTTTTAATATTACCTTTACTGATATTTAGCACTCCATTGGGATCTATGCTGACTGGTTTTAATGGTTCAAGCACGTCCTTTGCCACAGATAACCAGACTGAAAATAATTCTGTGGAGATGAAAAGCAATATAAACATTAATCTCCAAGTCTCTGACGGGGATAATAAAAATATAACTATGGAGAAAGTGAATGATACAGTAACCACGGTTTTGGTTAAGGATGTTGAATCAGCAGATAATATATAGGACGTGGATTACTATTTTTGATATTTTGTAATTAAAAACTCTAAATACTTCATTTTATCATTTAAAATGAGTTATTTTTTGAAAATAAGCGCTGAAATTTCCCATTATCATTATCTATTAACATATCCCATGACCCAGATTCGATTATTTCTCCTTTATCCATCAAGTAGATGTAATCTGCATTCTGTATAGTAGACTGGCGGTGGGCTATTATAAGAATAGAAATTTTTCCAGGAAGATTTTCAAGGGATTTTAATATGCGTTTTTCATTTTCATGGTCAAGATTACTGGTGGCCTCATCCAGTATTAGTAAGGATGGTCTGCGTATAAGAGCACGTGCCAGGGCCAAGCGCTGTCTTTCACCACCTGATAATCGAACTCCCCTATCACCAACAACTGTATCCAAACCATCAGGTAGTTTAGAGACAAATCTGTCTGCTGATGCCAAGTTTAAAGCTTCCCATATATCTTCTTTGCTACTAGCAGGACTTGCAAATAAAAGGTTGTTGGCAATACTGTCATTAAAAAGATAGGTCTCCTGGGCCACGTATCCAATCTTAGATCTCCAAGCGGTGATATTAGAATTTAAATCTTGACTATCAGCACAGATCTTACCATTATCTGGTTTAATAAGTCCCATGATTAGATCAGCAACAGTACTTTTACCTGCCCCTGAGGGGCCAGCTAAAGCTGTTATAGAACCATATTTAATGGTTAAATTAATTTTTTTAACTGCTGGAACATCCAGGCCAGGATAGTTAAATTCCACATTTTTTAATTCAACTGAATCTTTAAAATTTATTGAATTTCCTTTTGAAGATTCTTCGGCTGCACTATTGCACCTGTCTTCAAGTTCCAGAACACTCTTAAAGGCAGGTATCATGTTTATGAAATACTGGTAGTTTCTCTGAATTATAGAAAATCGGGGTATCATCCGGACAAATAAAAATAACAGTATAAGCAATTCTGCAGTGGGGATTTTTATAACGGCCACTAATAGGTAGACAATAATGCTGAGTATCACCACTGATCCTACATCAAATAGGAATTTTACATCGGAGTAGCTTTTTATGGCGTCCATGTATTTTTCTGATACTGCATCAGCTATTCTGGAGAAGATAAACACGTTCTTTTCTTCCATCTGAAAACTTTTTATGGTTTTCATCCCGTCCATCTGTTTAACTGTGGCTGAATACATGTCCCGGGTACTTTCAGATAATTTAACTCCACTCTCACTTGAGGATTGGGTTCTCTTTTTAAGTATTAATAGGAGGATGAGTCCAACCAGAAAGATCAAACCAGTTATAATGCCTGATACTTTTAGGGCGAATATTATGTAAACCAGTAGAACAATGGAACTAGCCAGCATGGATAAAAACTGGTTAGTGCCTAGGATGATCCGCTCCACCTCGTAGGTTAAAGCATGGGCAAAATCAGATGTCTGGTTTTTCACAAAAAATAGCCAATCTGAGTAGGTGATGGCCTGAAATAATTTCTTTCTAAGGTGAGTCGCAAATTCGTACTGGATACTTGAACTTCTAAGTGTCTGCAACCTGAAAAAATAAGCATTTAAACTGATTATCACCACGTACAAAAATAGAATAGTGGCCAGGGATGGTTCTATATTTATGAAGTTGAAAAATGACGCAATAAATCCTTCAATCTGTCCCAGACTTCCACCCTGAACATTTAAACCCACCAGCTGTAAGAGAGGTACCAGTAATATTAGGCCTATACCTTCGGTTAGGCTGATTAAAACCATTAAAATAATAGCTATTAACACTTTTCCTTTCTCAAAGTTGAAGAGAGTATATATGAATTTCCAGAGCCAGTTTCTACCTGAAAATTGATTATTTGTTAACATAATAATTCTTTTGAATTTTTATTCTTGATCTTTATTTGATTGAACATCCTTTTCTATTATTTCTGCTAGTTGTTCAAGTTCACTTAAAGAGTCGTAGCGGTTTAAATATTTTATGGGAACTCTCCTGACAATTTCAGCGTATTCCTGGAAATGGGACTTCTCATCTGCTTCCTGGAAAATGTTGGCACAGTATGAATTTCTAATCAACTCAATAAGTGATTCTGAGTAATTTAATTCACTTAAACCAATTTTACTACTTTTTTCAAGGATGTATATGTGTTTAAGGGGCAGTATGCTGGTTGACTGTTCTTTCAGTTGACAGGATCTTTTAGGTGACTGGGAGTGTATCACATTCATATTACTAAATTTTTCCTTATATTTGTTGTATACTCCGGGCCATAGTTTTATTCTACCGATGCCAGGATATACTGCAGGATTACCTTTCTGGTTAAATTCAACACTTAAAATATCGTCAGCTATCAAGGGGTATCCTCTTGCTATTAAGGCCATGGTGGTTGTGGATTTGCCCATTCCATTGTGGCCCATAATGGCTACTGCCTCTCCATTTATATTTACAGCACTGGCGTGTAATATTAATCGATTGTGACGGTGCAATAGTATGCCCAGTGCCGGACCTAAAATTAGTGATCTAAGAAAGTTTTCTTCAATTTGTGAAGAGTTATTTACTATTATTTGGTTACTGTGACGGATTTCACATACATCTGTATCGTTCCAGATTACATACACAGAATTTTTAGTTAAGATATAACGGCTGGCAACCCTGAATATTCCTTCACTAATTATGTCTGATTTAGATGAATCTACTTTTCCTAATGATATTTTGACTTTGTTTAGAGTTGATTCATTATTATGTGAATTTTCTCCTTTTAATTCAGGGAACTCTATTTCTGATTGGATTTTTAATCCATGTGTTATATAATTAAACATTTGACTCCTTAATCTAAGTTTTAATAGATTGCTAACTGTTTTTTAAGGGAAATTGTTATTTAAGTTATCATTTCTTTTGATAATATTTTTAAAATTTTTTTAATTATTATTTCTGATTTTTCAGTTTTCTTCATATGAGAACCATGTTAAAATTTACTTCATAATTATTTCGTTATAGGTTTAATAAGTTCATTTTTAATTTTAAAGCCCATTTTCTGCAATAATTTAGAAACCTTTATAAGGGGTTTTCACAAGAATATAATATATCATATATAATACTGTGATAATAATCACATAAAAAGAGGGTTTATAAGTAAATTTCACAAATTATATAAAAAGTTTTTAGGAGTGTTTAGGGAAGAAGGGTGAGTTACATGAATAAAAGAATTTTATTAATTTTTATAACGATATTTGTGGCAATTGTATTAAGTGGGGCTGTATCTGCAACTACACAAAACAATACAACTTGTTCTGATCCAATAATTAATGGAACAGTAACTATAAGTGAATATGGAAATGTAAGGCCACTGCCTAATGCCACAATTACAGTAAACAGTACTGGTTCCAACAGCAGGGTGCTCGGAACCACTACCACAGATGCAAATGGATACTATTCTATTAATTTTTACAGTACTAATACACAATTCTTGGTAACAGCAAGCTATTTAGGATGTAATTCAGTTACCAAAACTGTTAATGTCAGTCAAAGCTCTAATCCTCAAGACCCTAACTATTATGGAACATCAAACATCCAGTTAACTCCTAAAACTGCAACCTGGAACGGTCAAATGGGATATTATTCATCCATATATATTACATATTATGATGGATATTACAGTGCTGGAGAACTGAAGACATCTATTTCGGGAGATAGTGCAACTTATAACGCTTATTGTATCGACATATACACAACTATTCATTCTGGAGGTCAATTACTGGTTAACGGACCACTACCTGGAACCACTGGAGATTTATCAGACCAGGTAGATTGGGATAAAGTTAATTATATTATAAGCCATTACGCAGCTAACAGCAACCTTGAAGGGGCTGCAATACAGGCAGCCATATGGTATTTCACCTCAGCCCAGTACGGAGAATACCCTGGAAATGACCCAAACCATCCCGGATATTATCAGTTTATGACCAATCCAGAGGATGCTAAACTAAATACGTGGTATAATCCTAATGCTGTTCGAGATAGGGCATGGGAGATAATCAATTCAGCCAACTCCATGAATTATCCTTCTACTGTCACTTTGGAGCCAGAAATAACTCGGGTAGAAAACGGATCTGATGTAGTTATAACTGCTACAGTAAGAGATCAAAATGGAAATCCTTTACAAAATATAACCGTAAATTTCACAACTGATAAAGGAAACCTCAGTTACGCAACTAGAACTACCAATGCAAATGGACAAGCAAGCGTAACATTATATAATGTTGGCGATAATAGTACAGCAACTGTAACTGCATACGTTACTGGAAAATATGGAACTCTTCTCTATGATGATGTGAACAACCCTTTACAAAATTTAGTTTGTGCTCAACTTTTACCTTACACATTATCTGATACATCAACTATTAATTTTGATAGAAAAGTTGATGTGCAAATTACACAGACTGTGGATAAACCAGTAGCAAATGTTGGTGATATTGTAAACTTTACTATCACAGCTCGTAACACCCACGGTTATAGAAATGCTACAGGAATTATAATCGAAGATATCATACCCGAAGGACTATCTAATGTCACTGTAATACCATCAGTTGGAACATTCTACAACAACTTATGGGTTATACCTTCCCTTGCAAGTGGAGCCACTGCAACTCTTAATATAATAGGAACAGTCACAGCCAGCATGGCTGGATTAACTGTAACCAATACTGCTACCCGTGTCAGTCAGGATCAGTACAATTCCCTACCTGCAGTAGCCAGTGCCAGTATTTACACTAAAATGGCCATGGTAGATATAGATGAAACAGTTAACACACCAGTAAATGTTGGAGATACTGTTACTTATGTGGTATCAGTTACCAATAACGGACCAGATACAGCCACTAATATTGTTGTAGAGGACAATCCACCATGTTGCTTAAATAATCTTATGATAACACCATCAGTGGGAACCTATGAAAACGGAATTTGGACAATACCATCACTTGCCAGTGGGGCTACTGCTACGTTGACCATAAGTGGGATAGCAACTTCCGTCATGGCAGGTTGTTGCACTCCTAACACTGCAACTATAATTAATCAAACTGAATATGACCCTCACACTATTGGTGAATCTGTTACCAAAGAGACTTATACTAAAGAAGCAAATGTGGCTTTAACTCAAACAGCTAACTATCAAGGTGATGTTGTCACATTCACCGTCACAGCAACTAATAATGGGCCAGACACAGCTACAAATATAAACATCACAGATTTAATACCTGCTGGTTTAACTAATGTTACAATTACACCAAGTATTGGAACTTATGAAAATGGTATTTGGATTATTCCATCACTTGAGAATGGTGTAGTTGCCATTCTTACCATAACTGGGACTGCTGTACCTCAATCCACTATTACTAACACAGCTACAAAAACTGGACAAACTGAATATGACCCCACTACTCAAGATACAGTGACAAATATATTATATGTACCTGGTTCGGATCTTAGGGTGAATAATTATATTTATAATGGTCCTAATTTGGCTACGCCTTATGGTAGTGCTCCTTTGTATACTATTGTTGCTGTTAATAA